>JBIPND010000231.1:0-5668 GCA_044374015.1 Luteolibacter sp.
TGATGACAAAGCAGGGGGAGCAAGCATCATCTGGACAGCTTGGCGGTCGATCTTGGCTTCAATTGCATGGCGGCAAACTGCGGCACGCGGCCGTGCTTTTCATGGGCAATGCGGTCACGAGGATCGCCGCGTGGCCGTGTGAATTTGGAGTGCGGAATTTATTCCGCGCTCCGACCATCTGCGGAAAATCACTTGATGAGGTTGATCGAGGAAACGCGCTCGACGTTGTCCCTTTCGGAAACGACCACCGACAGCACGCCGCTGGGTGAATCCGCGGCGACTTCGGTTTTCAAGGCGTCGTGGGTGACGACGCGCCAATTGGTGAAGCCTTCGATGGTTCCGCCGCTTTCTCGGAAGGAAACGGCGAATTGGGTGATGAAGCCGTTGACGAATTTCTCCTTCTCCACGCCTGAAGTGATGGCGGTGTAGTCGGCACCGAGGTTTTGGCCGAGGGAGGTGAATACCGGCCAGTCGATCTTGTCGGCCACGGCGGAATCGCCGCGGGCGAGCGACTCGAAGGTGGATTTGGCGAAGCTGACGTCACCGGCGGTGAGGGTGGTTTCGCCGGCTTCACGGTTGCGGTTTTGTTTGCAGTTGGTAAACAGCAAAGGAAGGGCGAGCAGGGCGAGCAGTTGGATGGTTTTCATATAGGGTGTTGTGGAGAGGGATTTGATCTACCCGATGATTTCACCATCGGGATCGAAGGCTTCCTCTTCGGCCAAACGATTTGCGAGGCATTCCCTGCGGCAGAGTGCGTAGGCACCGTAGGCGAGCAGCCCGACGATCACGGCGCCACCGATCCATCCTGCGGAATGGCGGGGTGGCGGGCTGCGGAAATCACGCAGGCGGGATGCGGCGTAGGCTCCGCCGGCGGCGAGTTGGTGTTTTGCCTGATCCGCCAAGCCGCGTGCTCCGTTAGGAAGGGTTCGTTGGGTGGCGTGGGATAACAGGCTGCCGATGTCGGAGCGCAGGAGGCTGACATCTTCGCGGACGCGATCGAGCAGTCCGGAAACTTTGGGGTCTTTAAGGAGTGGTGCTTTCATTGGATTATTCGAGTGAATTTTTGATCATGCGTCTCAAGGTGTCCGTCCGCGCATTGCACGGGCGATCGCGGAAACGACGACTAGGATGAGGAACACGAAGAACAGGATCTTGGCGATGCCCGCTGCGGTTCCGGCGATACCACCAAAGCCGAGGATCGCGGCAATGAGGGCGAGAATGAGAAAAGTGATGGCCCAGCCTAACATGATTTTTGGTCTTTCCGGTCGTGTGTGGGGTGGGATTGTCAGATCAACGGCCGATGATCTGACAATCGTGTGGAGGTCAGTAGCGGCCGAGGGCCGTTTGAAAAGTTTGGAGCGCCTGTTCGAGTTCGGCGGAGATTTCTGCCAGGATGCGCGCATGGTTGGAATCCAGGTTGCCCTTGTCGATGGCGTCACGGATGGCTTTGGAAAGCACGGTTTCACCCCGCACGCATTCGGCGAGGGTGGCTTTGAATTCCTCGTCGCTCATCTGGGCGCGGATGCGAATCCACCAACGATGGAGGGCTGCTTCAGGGCTGCCTTCGACGTCGGGATTCTCACCTTGTTTGACGATCAGGGTGGCGACGTGTTCGACGATCAGTTTTCGCCGCGCGGCGATTTCCAAGAAGGCGTCTTTCAGCGAGGCGGACTCGACCACCGCAGCGGCTTGCAGGTAGCCATCGTAGGAATCGATGTAGCGGGTGAGGACAATTTGAAGTTCCGCGGCATCGGAGATTCGGATTTCTTCTTCAGTGGCCATGGAGGCACTTATGCACGAAGAATACCAAGCTGGAATTCAACCGCTAAGCCATTGGTATCGAGTGGTTTGGCTGCCGGATGGGGGCAGGGGAGGGGGCGCCCATTCGTGCATTAGACACGGCCGGGTGCAGAATGCTTGAATCAGTGCAAGTGGTATTCTATCACTCTGCGGATTTCCCGTGCGACGTCGTCGAGAGTGCCCTCGGAATTGACCACATGGGCAAACGTTTCGTTTTGGAGAGAAAGGAAGATTTCCCGGCAGCGTTCGAGGTTTTCACGCTTTTCAAACTCGTTGGCGGTATCGCCGCGCACGCCGATGCGTTCGAGTGCGGCATCGACATCGAGATCCAGAATCAGGAGTAAATCCGGCACCGGAGCGAAGGCTTCATTGCGCCTGCGGATTTCCCCGGGGTCGAAACCACGCACGCCCTGATAGGCCATGGTCGAGAAATAATAACGGTCGAGAATCACCACTTTGCCGGCGGCGAGCGCGGGCTGGATGAGTTCTTCGACATGTTGCCGGCGATCCTTGAGGAAATATTCGAGTTCGTCTTCGGGTGTCAGACGTGCGGTGGAGGCGGACTCGCGGAGTTTTTTCCCCCATGGGCCGTCGGTCGGCTCGCGGCTGAGCACGATTTCGCGGCCCTGGCGGGCGAACCACTCGCCGAGGCGGCGCGCCTGGGTGGATTTTCCGGTGCCGTCGATGCCTTCGATGACGATGAAGAGGCCTGGCTCCATGATGTTAGAGGTAGCGGGATTTGAGGTGGGCGAGATAGGCGTCGGTGGTCGGCGCGCTACCGGTGGCCTTGTGCATCAGGTCCACCGGATCGAGGGTGGCGCCGTGGGCGTGGACGTTTTCGCGCAGCCATCCGAGCAGCGGTTGATAGTCCGCGCGGTCGCAGGCGGCGGCGATGGCGGAGTCCTTGCGCGCGGCGGCGAAGAGCTGGGCCGAGTTGATATTGCCGAGGGTGTAGGTGGCAAAATACCCGAGGCCGCCCATCGCCCAGTGGATGTCCTGAAGGCAGCCATGACGATCGTCGGCAGGTAGAAATCCGAACAGCTCGCGGAAGCCCTCGTTCCAGGCGTCCGGCACATCGGCGACTGCGAGGCTGCCGTTGAGCATGCGCCGTTCGAGGTCGAAGCGCAGCAGGATATGCATGTCATAGGTCGCCTCGTCCGCCTCCACGCGGATCGGCGAGAACTCGGCGCGCCAGAGGTAGGCGAGGAAGTTCTCTAGCGAAAAGTTAGCAAGCTGCGGGAAAATTTCCTGGGCCGCCGGATACCAGTGTGTCCAAAACGCCGGTGAGCGGCCGACGTGGTTTTCCCAAAGGCGGGACTGCGATTCGTGGATGCCGAGTGAAACCGAACTGCCGGAGGGCAGGCCGAAGTCCGCCGCCGGCAGGCCTTGTTCATACAGCCCGTGACCGGCTTCATGCAGCACCCCGAAGAGCGACGAAGTGAAATCCGTGTCCATGTAACGCGTCGTCAGCCGCACATCGCGCGGCCCGAGCGTGGTGCAGAACGGGTGGGCGGTGGTGTCGATCCGGCCGGCCTCGAACTCAAAACCGATCGCGGCGGCGACCATCGCATTGAAGCGCTTCTGCGCCTCCACCGGATAGTGCCCGTCCGGCAGGGTGGCGGAGCGGTCGGCCGAGCGTGCCACCGCTTGCGCGGCGATTTCGCGGAGTTCCGGCTTCATCGTCTCAAACAACCGGGCGACGGCGGCGGTCGAGGTCCGGCGCTCGTAACCGTCTAGCAGGGCGTCGTAGGGTTCATCCGCGTAGCCCCAGAGCTCGGCTTTTTCGCGGGCGATTTCCAACAGGGTTTGCAGATGCGGGGCGAAACCGGCGAATTCGGATTTCCTGCGGGCTGCGGCCCAGGCGTGCTTGGACATCGAGCAGGCGAGCGATTCGCGGGCGACGAGTTCGACGGTGAGTTTGTTGGATCGATCGAATTCACGCCGCATTTCGCGCAGATTCGCGGTGAGTTTGGGATCGGTCCCGGGATCGGATGCTTCCGCATCTTCGAGCGCGTTTTTCCAGTCGTCGGACGTCGCCAGCTCATGGGCTCGTGAAGATAGCCAGGACAATTGCGCCGCACGGTGTTCCGCGGCGGCGGGCGGCAGGTAGGTTTCCTGATCCCAGCCGAGGGTGGCGGCGGCGGATTGGATCAGGGCGAGCTCGCGGGCTTTTTCGAAAATGAGCATGCGGGGTTCTGAATGAATCCGGGCGCGAGGCAAAGGGAAAACCCCGACCCGCGAGATTCTTACCAATTCACCCTCACCCCGAAAATGCCGTTCACGCCCGCTTCATTCTGCCCGGAGCCGTGGACGCGGTAAGCCTCGTCGGTCAGGTTTTCCAGACCGCAGAGGATTTGCAGGTGCTCATTGGGATTCCAGCCGGCGCGCAGGGATGCCGTGAGGTAGCCGGGCGTGCCGCCGGTGGGGATGCGTTGGCTGTCGGCGGCCTGATCCTTGCGGGTGATCCGGTCTTCGTCGGCCGCACCGAACAAGCGCGCCTCGACCCAGTATTTGGCGGCCTCCGCCGTCCACCGCAGCGCCAGCGATCCGCTGAGCGGCAGTAGGCGGGTCATCGGTTTGTCATTCACCGGGCCGTCCAGATAGAGCGGGGTCTCGGTGCGGCCGTCCTGCCAGGCGGCGAATCCGCTCAGCGTCCATTGCGGGTGAAAATTCCACCCGCCCTGCAATTCCACCCCATACACGTAACCCTCTCCGGCATTGGTGTTGATCGTGTCCGCGGTGGTGGCGGCGAGCGGCACCGCGGTGATCAAATCTTCCACATCGGTGTAAAAGACTGAGAACTCCAGCGACGTCGTCTCTGTCAGATGGCGGGTGCCGATCTCGTAGGTCAGGTATTTTTCCGGATCCACCGCGGTCGAACCCAGCGCCGTGGATCCCGACTTGGCGGCTAGATTTCCGGTTAGGTCATCGAGATTGGGCGCGCGGAATGCCTGGGAAACCCCGCTCCAGACGCTCCAACAGGGGTTGAACTGATAGAGCGCGCGCAGCGAGCCGACGGTGGAATTCCAATCCTGCGATTCTCCCGACCGCTCCGCCCCCGCCGCATCGTAGAACCGTCCGAGCGAGGCCTGCGCATGGGTGTAGCGCGCTCCGCCGGTGATTTCCAGCGCGTCCGCCGGTTTCCACAGGTATTGGGTGAACACCCCAAACAAGTCATACTCCGAATCGTCCGCCAGCGGCAGACTTTCCTGATAGTTGGTGCCCGCCGAATTGTTTTTCGAGCCTGACGAGTCCACCGCGTCATGATAGTAATCCAGGCCATAAACCAAGGTCCCGGGTCCGACCGCCGACTCCAGTGATAGATCCACGCCGAGGGTTTCCACATCGATGTCCGAGCGGCGCACGCTGTCATCCGCCGGGTTGCGGTTCTGGGATTCGGAGTCGCTGGAGTTTTGATAGGAAAGCGTCGCGTTCCAGCGTTGCACCGCCGAGCCGGCCTGCGGATTCGCTCCGGCGTAGCGGAGGTAGCTCATCGAGCGCTCCTGGTCGAAGGTGTTGCTTGTCCACAGCCCCGGGGTCGTCACGTGTCCGCCGGCGTTCCAGCCCGGATTGTTCAGCGTGCGGTGCCAGCGGGAAATCGCGTCCTGATTCACATAGTTGTGCGCCAGCGTGAGCGTGGCGTCGGCAGTGACGGCCCAGTCGAAGCGGAAATCCAGGTTCTCCTCGGGATAACCGGTGCCCGCCATCCGGCCGAGGTCGGCGTCCTCGAGGTCGCCGTAATCCTTGGCGGACAGTCCTAACCAAACGCCGTATTTGCCGCCGATCCCGGCTTCGGATTCCAACCGGCCGATGTGGCTGCCCTGGCCGTTGCTGCGGAATTCATACGAGGCGCTGCCGGCGTAAAACG
>JBIPND010000232.1:0-5665 GCA_044374015.1 Luteolibacter sp.
CGCGGTGTTGAGCGCTTCGTTGACGCCGAGCAGCAGATTCCGGCGCAGCGGCAGTTCGAACAGCGCCTCCGGCAAATCCGCCTCCACATCCAGCCGGCAGCGGATCGGCGTTTGGGAGAGAAAGCGCTGCGCGTGTTTGCAGGCAAAGTTGGCGAAGTCGCGCAGCGTGTCCCGCCGCGAGTTGACCATCCACACGACTTCGTCCATCGCGCCCGACACCGCGCGGGCCTTCTCACACAGCGCCACCAGCTTCGGCCGCACCAAGGATTCCGCCGGCAATTCGGTCTGCACCACCTCCCCTTCGAGCGCGAGCTCGGTCAGCCTGGCCCCGAGTTCGTCATGGATATCGCGGGCGATCCGGGCGCGTTCCGTATGAAGCATCGCCTGCGCCTTCGACTGCACCGCCAACTGCGCCGCGGACCGCAGATAGAGTAACAGAATAACCGAAGCCCCACCCCAAAGCGACGCTTGAAACCAACCCCGCTGCCAGAAATACCGCTCCAGCGGCCGCAGCACCGGCACTCGAACTGTCATGGTCGGCCGGCGTTCGTGCCAGATCCCTCCCCGCGGCAAAAACGCGCTCACCACCACCGCCCGGCCCCAATGCCCGGGAGCCACCGATTTTTTCTCCCAGCCGCGCTCGTCGGCCGGTGCGACCCGCCAGTTCCTATCAGAAGGAACCTCGATCAGCCGGCCGTCGGTCAGCTCGATACTGAGCCCTAACAACATCCCGGCCTCGCGATTGTCATTGAATGCCTCAACTGCCAACACATGCCGCCCCGGATCCAGCAACAGGCCGATCTCATATTCGGTGATGCTGCGCCAGTCACTGCCCGTTCCGAGCACCCGCCCGTTGAGCATCAGGCGGTAGCCATTGTCCACCCCGATGTGCAGTTGCGCCCGGGCCACCTTCGCGCCCTGCGGGATTTCAAACGACCGCCAGAACCGGCAAGTCTGCTTGTCACGCGTTTCCGACGCCCAAATCCACGGGCCGACGCCCCAGGTCGGATCCAGCGCCCCCACCGGGCCCTCCTGCGCCGGTTGGCTGGCCGCCCACTGGTTTGCGATCGGCTGGGCACCCGCGACGCCTCCCCATCCCGCGACCATCATCCAAACAACGGCCCGCGCCACGATCGACCACGGCCGCCCGTGCGCACCGCGCTTTCGGATCCGGGCACCGGTCGCCTGGCTATTCACATCGTCGAACATGGGATTAAGCAAGTTGAACCTCCACCGGGGAACGAGCGCAAGCCAATTGAAAATCTCATTTCCCACCCGCATGGGTGAGATCTTCTCACCCGGTTGGGGGATGGAAAATCACGGTGTCGCGATTGTAGAGTGATGGTCATTGTTCCGCAAACCGCAGGTTGCACCTGCACTTTCCGCGCCCATGTTTGCTGAAGTGTAAACCCATCACCGCACTGGATTGATATGCCCCAAGCTCGCCATCTTCACCGCTCACCCATCGCGGGTGCGTTTCAAATTTTACGGGCGTGCGTCTTCGCCCTTGCGGCCTTTTCCCCGCTGGCCCGCGCCAATACGATCGACGGCCACACCAGCGACACGGACGTGCGGGCGGACGGCGTGCTGGCCGCCAGCGGCACCAGCCTGCTCACGGGTGGCTCGGGCAGTCCGGCCTTGGATCGGGCATCGGTCTTCGTGTTTCAATTGCCCGATTTCGGCGCGGTGGCCAATCCCTTCACCTCGGCGACGCTCCGCCTCAACCTCACCGCGATCACCAGCACGCCGCCGAATGTGGATCTCTACGGCCTGGGTCG
This sequence comes from Luteolibacter sp., assembly GCA_044374015.1. Taxonomy (GTDB): domain Bacteria; phylum Verrucomicrobiota; class Verrucomicrobiia; order Verrucomicrobiales; family Akkermansiaceae; genus Luteolibacter. The sequence goes on from JBIPND010000232.1 coordinate 1,779, forward strand.
CCGGGCCAGCGCCACGGTGCTGGCAAGTGACTACTATGGAGAAACCTCCACGGTGGACCCGACGGATGCCGCTTTCCTCCAGAACAACCTCCTGGTCCAGACCACGCCCGTCGGTTTCGTTTCCACCAACTCCACTGGCAGCACCGCACTGACCAACTACCTCAACACCCAATACGCCGGCGGTGCCGGCGCGGGCCAATACGTGTTCCTCCGCCTCAGCACCGACTCCCCGCCCGCGGGCGTCAAACGTTACACCCTGACCTCGGCCAATGGCGCCTCGGGCGGGCCGCAGATCATCTACAACCTGCCGTCGGGCTATGTCCGCCCGTTCATCTGGGTGCGGGATGTGGAAAAAGCCGGCATCCAGAACAAAATCACTAACAACGCCTGGGCCACCAGCGTTTACAACGGCATGATTTCGCGGGTCGCGGCGGATGTGACCAGCCATCAATCCAACCGCGACACCTTCCTGCGCGCCTTGCCGGTGGATTGGACGCTCGCCCCGGCCAAGTTCAAAACCATCCCCGCTTACTCGGAAAGTTCGGTGCGTTACCCGGCGGAAGCCAAGTTCAACGACGGCGTGGATTGCGCAGTGCTTTACTATCTAACGGGCGATGTCAAATACGCGCGGCTCGCGGCGGACGTGCTCCACAACGCGGTGAAAACCCTGCTGCCGGTCGCCGCCTCCACCAGCACCGGCAACGGCGGCTGGATCTTTCAAACGGATTTCCTCAAAGAAGCACGGGTGACGGGCACGCAGTTGCCAATCATTTACGATTTCCTCTATTCCTATCTCCAGGCCAACCAGGTCTACGACGTGCAGACGGCGGGGATGGTGAACTTCAGTTTCACCAACGCCCAGAGTGTCTTCCGCAAGCTCTATCAACTTTGTCGCGACCACGGCCAAAAGGAATCCAACTGGTCCGCCCTGATGTCCACCTGCATGTTGAACAACCTGCTGGCCCTCGATGACGCCACGGAACGCAACACGGCGCTGCAAATCTATCTCACCACCGGGACCTCCCGACAAGCCTCGCTGAGTTATGATTACCGCCACTACACCCAGCCGGGAGACATCTGGCCCGAATCGCTGCAATACGCCGGTGCGGTGGGCGGCATCCGCAGCTCCCACCTGGTGTTGCTGGAGCGGGTGGATCCCGGTCTGAACCTATTCGATGCTTATCCTAACTTTCCGCTGAGCCTTCCCCGCATCAGTTATCTGCGTTATCCAAATGGCCAGCAGGTCACCTTCGGCGACGGCTCGCGTGCCGCCGGCGGCCAGCCGTTTTTCAGCTACGAGCTGGTCTATCAACACGCGAAGGCCCGGGGCCGCACCGACCTCACCTCGTTCTTCGGCTCGCTGATCAACGGCGGCGTCGCGACGGGTCAATACAATCGTTCCTCACTGAACGGCTACAGCGGCCTCGGACAACACAATGAGCCGCTCCAACTGCTTTGGCACAGCGCCAGTTTGTCCGAGCCATCGGTGACGCCCGAACTGCCGCGGGCGGACACGCTGCCATTTGCCGGCATCGCGCTGCAGCGCAATCCGGTACCGGCGAACAATTCCACCTACGGACTCATGGGCTTCGTCGGCGGCGCGGCCCACATCCACAGCCACGCCTGCGGCATGAACATGGAACTCTTCGGCCTGGGCCAGGTGATGGGTGCGAAGTCAGGGACCGAGTCCTATGGCACACCCATCAACGAAAATTATTACCGGCTGTTCGCCTCGAACAACACCATCATCGTCAACGGCGCGTCACGCGGCGAAGGTGGCTGGGGTGGTTTCGGCATCAACACGGTGCAAACCGTGGCCATGGAACCACAGCCGTTCGCGACCGCGGTTTCCCCCAATTTTTCCTTCACCACCAGCTCGTTCGCCGACGACAAGGGAACTCTGGCGGAAGGCACCCAGCAGCGGACGCTGGCGATTGTCCGCACCTCGCCGACCACCGGGTTTTATGTGGATGTGTTCCGTTCGAAATCCACCCTCACCAACCGCACCGCCACCACCCTCAATGGCACTGTCACCAACCAGTATCATGACTATATCTATCGGAATATCGGCGAAACCGCGGTGGAAATTGGCCCCCACGCTGGTGGTGCGGCAAATCGGCGAAGCCTGGAACAAGGCCTTCGCCACCGTGTATGAACCGCACTTCGGCAGCACCGGCGGCACCGTCCAGAACGTGACCCAGTTGCTGCGCGCCGGGGTGGTCGTCGGTGTGAAGGTCGAGAGCACCTTGGGGCTGAAAAACACCGTGCACTACATCATTTCCAATCCGGCCGCCGGAGAAACCTACACCGACGCCGCCGCCGGCCTGTCCTTCACCGGGCGCTTCGGGATTGCTGCGGACAATGGCGATGGCACCACCACCCTCTACCTCGGCAATGGCTCATCTATTTCGTATCGCGGAAATTCCGTGGCCACCGTCAGCGGCGCGGCTTCGCAGGCGGAGGTCCTTTTCACTCCCGGCCAGCCTTTCGTCATCACCTCCAACACGCCGGTGACCGTCGTCTCCGCGCCTCCACCGGCAGGCTCCAGCTGGGTGCCCACGACCGGCGGAAGTTTCAACTGGACCGATACCGCAAACTGGAACCCCACAACCGTGCCCAACACCGTGGGCGGCATCGCTTATAAAAACCTCAACCTCACCGGTGACCAAACCGTCAATGTCAATACCACTGTGACGCTTGGCGAAATGGTCGTTGGCGACAGCAGTGGCAGCGAGAACACCCTGCTCCAAAAAAACCCCAGCGGCTCCTTCGTGTTCGACCAGGCGGAAAACGGAGTCGCCTATCTGACACGCACTGCCGACGGCACCGGCACCGTCACCTTCGCCAGCGATCTCCATATTTCCCTCAACGACAATCTAACCATCAGACTCGCCGGTGGCAGCGCCAACTCCACCATGGTCATCGCAGGCACCATCTCGGGCGCGGGCAAGAGCCTCAACAAAGAAGGTGGCAGCCTGACGCTGTCACTCGCCAATGCCAACAGCTACTCCGGTGGCACCCGCATCCTCGGCGGCATCCTGAGTCTCGACCAGAGTCTCGCGCTGCAAAACAGCGCTCTGGATACCGTCAACAGCGTCACCGGTGACGCAATCAACGGCCTCCGGACCACGGTCACCTCGCTCACCCTCGGCGGACTAACAGGCACCAAAGCACTCGCCTCGGTCTTCACCAGCAGCTCCGGCGGCTATTCCGAGCTCTCCGGCATGACCCTCAATCCCGGAACCGGAACCACGTTCGATTTCTCCGGAGTCATCGCCAACAACACGGCAGGCATGGCTCTAACCAAGACTGGCCCCGGCACCCAAATCCTCTCCGGCGTGCACACCTACGCCGGCGCCACCACGGTTTCCTCCGGCACCCTGGAAATCGGCGGAGCCGGAAGGCTCGGCAGTGGTTCCTACACCGGAAGTCTCGCCATCGGCAGCGGCTCGGTGTTCCATTATAACAGCAGCGCCGCCCAGACGCTCGGCGGAGCCATCAGCGGGTCGGGCAGCCTCGTCAAAAGCAACAGCAGCGCCCTCACCTTCGGCGGACCCAACCCCTCTTTCACCGGTTCCGTCACGCTCAACGCCGGCACGCTCACCCTGGCCAACACCAACGCCCTGAGTGCCGCCAGCGCGCTTGCTCTAACTGGCAACAGCACCCTCAAGACCTCCGTCCAAAACGCAACCGTCAACGCGCCCATCACCTTGAGCGGCAGCCCGACGATCCACGCGCCCGATTTCGGCACGGGCAGCACGGTTTCCACCTTGACGCTCGCAAGCGCGATCACCGGCTCCGGCAATCTGACATTTTCCTCCCTCTCCACCGTCGCCTCGAACTCCCAACAAACGATCCGGCTCAACGCGCAGAGCGCATACACCGGC
>JBIPND010000233.1:0-5653 GCA_044374015.1 Luteolibacter sp.
TGCTCTCGGCGACTTGCTTGTCGTTGACGAAGAGCGTGCCGGTGCCGCCTTTGCCGGGTCCGCCGCCGTCGTAGGCGAACTCAAAGCGGAGGGTGTGTTTGCCGGCAGTCAGTTTTTCGGTGCTGGTGATCGAGGTGCGTTCCATGCCGAGGAAGTTGTAGTGGTAGCCGGGGACGCCGTCCTTGATGTAGAGCGACCAGCCGCCGAAGCGTCCGCCTTGGGCGATGAGGGTGCCGTTGGCGGCGGTGCCTTCCGGGATTTCGATCTCGGCGGTGATGGTTTTCGACTTGTTTTTGACGTTGAGGAAGGTGTTTTCGGACATGCCGGTCATGCCTTCGGCGAGGGTGATGGAGGTGCGGGCTCCCATCAGGTCGGGACGTCCGGCTATGGCGGGGTTCATGCGTTCGATGGAGCGGTCGTCGATGGGCAGGGCGAAGTTTTTCCCGGCCTCGGCGAGGAAGAGTTTTTTCAATTCCTCTAATTTCTCCGGATGCTCGGCGGCGAGGTTGCTGATGAGGCTGAAGTCCTTGGTGGTGTCGAAGAGCTCCCAAGCGGAGTCGTCGTCGAGGGCGCGGCGGGGTTTTGCTTCCCACGGGGCCTTGTGGATGATGCGGGCGAACCAGCCTTCATGATAGATTGCACGGTTGCCGAACATTTCGAAATATTGGGTGGTGTGGCGTTCTTTGGCGGCAGCGTCTTCGAAGCTGTAAGCCATGCTGACGCCGTCGATCGGGCGTTGTTTGATGCCGTTGACTTTTTCCGGCTCGGGTAGTTCTGCGGCTTCGAGGATGGTGGGGGCGATGTCGATGACGTGATGGAACTGGGTGCGGAGTTGGCCTTTCGCCTTGATGCCTTTGGGCCAGTGGACGGCCATGCCGACTTTGGTGCCACCGTGGTCGGAGGCGACTTGTTTGGTCCAGGTGTAGGGGGTATCAAACATCACGGCCCAACCGGCGGACTTGTGCGGATAGGTTTCGGCGCTGCCCCATTTGTCGATGACTTTGAGCATGTCGGGCACGGTTTCCGCGACGCCGTTGAAGTAGGTATATTCGTTGAACATGCCGTTTCGGCCGCCTTCGGCGCTGGTGCCGTTGTCACCGTAGATGAGGACGATGAGGGTGTTGTCGAGCTGGCCGGTATTTTCGATGGTATCGATGACGCGGCCGACCGAGTGGTCGGTCATGTCGAGGAAGGCGGCGAAGACTTCGGCCTGGCGGGTGAAGAGTTTTTTCTCATCGGCGGCGAGGGTTTCCCAGTCGGGGATGGCTTCGGGTTTCGGGGCGAGTCTGGTGCCTTTGGGGACGACGCCGAGTTCGATCTGGCGGGCGAGGATTTGCTCGCGCATGGCGTCCCAGCCGCCGTCGAATTTGCCTTTCCATTTGGCGATCCAATCGGCGGGCACGTGGTGCGGGGCGTGAACGGCACCGGGGGCATAGTAGGCGAAGAACGGCTTGTCGGGAGTGAGTGACTTTTGCTGGCGGATCCAGGAAACCGTCCGGTCGGTCATGTCGGTGAGGAAATGGTAGTTGGGGTCTTCGGGGAGTTCGACCTGGTGGGTGCCGTCGTAGATGAAGGGTGCCCAGTGGTTGGTCTCGCCGCCGAGAAAGCCGTAGAACTTGTCGAAGCCCTGGCGGTGGGGCCAGCGGTCGAAGGTGCCGGCGACGCTGGCTTCCCACGCGGCGGTTTCGTGCCATTTGCCGAAGGCGGCGGTGGCGAAGCCGTTGAGCCGGAGCATTTCCGCGAGCGGAGCGACGTCCTGTGGGATCTGGCCGGTATTGCCGGGGAACGCGGTGCCGGTCTCGATGATGCCGCCCATGTTGTTGACGTGGTGGTTGCGGCCGGACTTGAGCGCGGTGCGGGTGGGCGAGCAGACGGCGGTGGTGTGGAAGTTGTTGTATTTCAATCCACCCGCGGCGAGGCGGTCGAAGTTCGGCGTGGCGACCGGGCCGCCGAAGGCACTGGTGCCGGCGAAGCCGAGGTCATCCAACAGAACCAGCAGCACGTTGGGCGCGCCATCCGGGGCTTTCACCTCAAAACGCGGCGGTGCGGTGGCCTTGCGGACGTCGAGGACGTCGGTGGGCTGGCGCAGCGGTTCGTGGAGCGGGAGAACGGTGCGGTCGGGTTCGGCAGCCCGGGCATTTGGCAGACTCAGTGCGAAACTGCCGGCGATGGCGGCAAGGGTGGCGAGGGGGCGGACAATATTCATGGCGGGGCGAAGGTGTTAGCCATAGATCGGGATTGCGATTGGACATCAATCGGTTGGGATGGGAAGACAATCTTTGGACATTGCTCTTTGGTATTGGTTCTCAAACCTATCTGTGCAAAAGGCGGCGACGATTGATTATCAAGACGCCTGTTACAAAAAGACAGCCTAGGGAGAGCCGCAATCGAAGGCCCCCAAAAATCCGATCCGAATTTCCTGAAAAGCTGCTGAAGACGGGTAGTGCTTTTTTTCCGCCGGAAGCAACTGCGTCGTGGCGGACCTCAACCGGACACGGCCCGGCTGGTTCGGCGACTTCAAACACGCCAAAGCCAGCGAACTGAGTGGAAGCGATGGATGGATTCGCATGAGATTGCGCTCCATCTTGAGAAAGCGGCGGGGTCTGGAAGGACGCGGCCGTGGAATCGACCACCAGCGCTGGCCCAACCGCTACTTCAAGAAGCACGGGCTCTTTTGCCTGCTCGACCCCCGAGAAACTGAAATCGCGAGCCTCCGTAACGGAGCAAACCACTGACTGGAGAGCCGGATGCGGGAGATCCGCCGGTCCGGTTCGGAGGGGGGAGCGGGGCGAAAGCCCCGTTCCTACCTCGATCAAGCGTTTCCTGCAGCATCACTCGACATTTTGGACCTGCTCGCGGATTTTTTCCAACTCGGTTTTCGCCTCGACGATGGTCTGGGAGATGGAGGCGTCGTTGGCCTTGGAGCCGATGGTGTTGAACTCGCGGAAAAGCTCCTGGCAGAGGAAATCGAGCGCGCGTCCCGGCGGCTCGGCGGCGTCCAGGTAGTCGCGGAATTTCGCGAAATGCGAATCGAGCCGGGTGAGTTCCTCGCTGATGTCGCAGCGGTCGGCGAAGAGCGCGATCTCGCGGGTCACGCGCTCGTCGGACAGATCGAGTTCCAGGCCGGCGTCGCGCAGGCGCTTGGTGAGCATCTCGCGCTGGCGGAGCGGCCGGCCGGGGGCCTCGGCGGCGATCTTGGCGGCAAAGCCGATCAGTGTTTGCAGGCGTGTTAGGAAATCGTCCCTGAGGTGCGCGCCCTCGTTTTCGCGCATGGCGGCGAGCTGGCGGAGGGCGTCGGTTAGCGCGGGTTCGATCGCGGCCCAGGCGACTTCGGCATCGATCTCGCCGCTGCCGGTGGAGATGAGGCCGGGCTGGCGCAGGTAGTCCGCCGCGGTCGGCAGCAGGTCGTGGCCGAGGGTTTTGCCCAAGGTCGCGAACGCATCGGAAAAAGCCCGGGCCAGCGCCGCATCGACGCGGATGGTGGCGGCGGTGCCGGGTGAGCGTTCCAGATTGATGGCCACCTGGATGCGGCCGCGGGAAACCGCGGCAAGCACCGCCTTGCGGATCCGGCTATCGAGCTCGGAAAGCTCGCGCGGTGCCTGGACCACCACCTCGGCCTGCTTGCGGTTGACCGCGCTGATTTCAATCGTCGCCAGCCACGCGTCCGTCGCCGCAGAGCCGCGGCCAAATCCTGTCATCGAATGCATGCACGAGAAATGGGGATGGCCGTCGCCGCGTGCAAGAATGAATGGCAAGAGGCAAGAAATCTTCGGTCCCAACGGGACCTTTCATCAAAGCCCGGCACAAGGTGCCGGGTTTGCGTTGAGACCGAATCTCGTCCTAAAAGGACGACTCATGCGCGAGCGAGTCGGTCCCATCCGAATCGCACAGGATCCGGATCATGCCGCCGAATGCATGAAGCGTCCCTTCAGGACGCAGGATTTCAGAAGATTCCGGATCCCGGCACCCTGTGCCGGGCTATGATGAACCGTCCCGTTGGGACGGAAGACCGAAGACCAAAGACGGAAGATGCTTTATCTACCGCGATGCGATAACTTCCACCGTGAAGCCTTTCAAATACCCGGTCTCCGGAATGGAAATCAAAATCGGATGGTCCGCGCGCTGGGCGTGGTTCATCACCAATCTGGCGGATTTTTTGGCATCCACCGAGGCCGAGACCAGGTTGTCCATGAACAACTCGCGGGAGGCGTGGTAGGAACAGCAGAAAGTCGATAGAAGCCCGCCCTTGTCCAACAGCTTGAGCGAGCGCAGGTGGATTTCCTTATATCCGCGCATCGCATCCATCAGGGTGGCCTTGTTGCGGGTGAAACTCGGCGGATCGAGAATGATCATGTCGTAGTCCGGCTTCGCGTGTTTGAGGAAATCGAAGACGTTGTGTTCGAGCACTTCGATTTCGACGTTGTTCAGTTCGGCGTTTTTGCGAGCCGCCGCGCAGGCGCTGGCGGAGACATCCACGGCGGTGACGTGGGCGGCGCCGGCCTTGGCGCAGGCGAGCGCGAAGCCGCCTTGGTTGGTGAAGCAATCGAGCACGCGTTTGCCCTTGGCGAGCGCGGCGATTTCGGCGTGGGCCTGGAGCTGGTCAAGGTAGAGCCCGGTTTTCTGGCCGTCGAACAGATCGACCTCGAACGCGAGGCCGTTCGCATGGACGATGAACGGGCCGGGATTTTCGCCGTGGAGCATTTCGATGCCCGGCTCCATGCCCTCGGCCTTGCGGTAGGGCGAGTCGTTGCGGAGCACGATGGACGTCGGATTTAAAAGGGCGATCAGCGCGTCGCGGATGATTTCCTTGCGCAAATCCATCGCCAGCGTGAGCGTTTGTATCGAGAGATGCTCGCCGTAGCGATCGACGATCAGGCCGGGGAGGCCGTCGGATTCGGACCAAACTAGGCGGGCGAGCGTGTCATCGATGCCGCGTTGTTTGCGGTGCTCGATGGACTGGGCGATGCGGCGGGTGAAAAAGTCGAGGTCGAGGTCCTGTTTGCGGCGCGAAAAGCGGCGGGCGACGATTTGCGAGAGCGGATTGTAGATCGCGGTGCCGAGCGGGCGGTCGCGGAAATCCTTGAGGGTGATGACGTCGCCCGGTTGCGGATTGCCGAAGGATTTTTTGATCTCGGTGGCATAAATCCACTCGTGACCGTGAAAAATGCGTGCGCGGGGCGCGATGATGATGCCTGCCATGGGGCGGGAATCTGCGGTGAAGGTGGGGGACTTGTCGAATGCCAATTCGCCCGGAGAAATTTCATCGGGCTCCACACTCGCCAAGGTCCGCCGCCTGGGTGTGGCCTTTGCTCCGGGCGGGAAATCATCGCCCTTGTTCCCCCGGCGGGTCCGGATGCTTGTTCGCCGGGACTGGCACCTCGAGGCAGATTGCGGATAGCTGGTTCCGGTAAGGAGCTTCGTTTCGCAGTCCGGAGTTCAAGCTTTAGCTTGCCTCCTCAAGAGCACGGTAAACCGTGAACTCCGGACCGCTTTCTGGTGGCACCCGAACTTTCCCCGCCCCGGCGAAACATCTCCCTCTTCCATCCGTGTAGTCCGCCATCCGTGGTCAAAAATCTGCCTCTAGATGATTGAAAAAGATCACCATTGACCTAGGGGCCACCGCACCCCGGCGGGGAAATTTAGCACTCCGGCG
>JBIPND010000234.1:0-5647 GCA_044374015.1 Luteolibacter sp.
TTCGCGGGAGGCGGGGGTGGCTCCGGCGCAGGCCATGGTGCCGAGGAAATTGATTTCGGTGAGGCTGGCTCCGAGGTCGTCGTGGAGGTCGCGGGCGATCCGTGAGCGTTCCTTGTCGATGCGGCGTTTTTCCCGCAGGTAGCGCAGTTTGTGGTGCATCCGGCGCAGCGACCAGCCGCGGACGGCCACGGCGAGGATTACGAAACTTCCAAGCAGGACGGCGGTTCGGAACCAGGCGGTCTGCCAAAAGTGCGGACGGACGCGGAAGGCGATCGATTCGCTGACCTCATTCCAGACGCCGTCCTGATTGGCGGCGCTGACCTCGAAGCGATAGGCTCCCGGCGGCAATGAGGCGTAGGAGGCGACGCGCTCGCTACCGGCGTCCTGCCAGCCGCCGTCAAGCCCGTGCAGCTGGTGGCGGAAGCGCAGTTTCTCCGGCGCGCGCAGCTGGGTGGTGGTGAAGCGGAATTGGATTCCGCCGGCCCCTGCGGGGAGGATCAGCGCGGGCTGCCGTTTCCCGGCTTGTGGGCCGCGTTCGAAATGCCAAATTTCGCGGCCTTGACTGGCGACTGATTCGATGTGGATGGGCGCGGGATCCGCCCGCACCGCGGTGGTTTCTGGCGCCACCCGCACTGCGCCGGCTGCGAGGGAGAACCACAAGTGCCCGGAGGGTTCCCGTAGCGAGAGGTTGCCGTGGCCGCCGGTGAACTGGGGCGTCGGCAAGCCGTCGGGGCGGCTGTAGGTGATGCCGGCGACGCGTGCCAGGGTTCCGGCGCGCACGCGGAACAGTTCATCCCGCGCAACGCGTTGGAGCCCGCTGTCGGTGCCGAGCCACAGGTTGCCAAGGGAGTCGGACTGGATTTGCTGGATGTCGTCGCTGGCGAGGCCGTCGGCGGTGGTCCATGCGGTGAATTTTCCGTCGCTGAGGTGGAGCAGGCCGCTGCCGCCGGTGCTGATCCAGAGCGTTCCGTCGGGGTCTTCATGGAGGGAGGAAATCACGGCGGTTGGTAGTCCATTGGCTTCAGTGAAATGGAGCATGGCATCGGCGCGCCAGCAAAACAGGCCGTTGCCGGCGGTGGCGATCCAGACGTCGCCGGTGCTGGATTCGAGGAACTGGGTGATGGCGGTGCCGGTGGCACCGCGCTTGCCCAGCAGCGTACGCAGGCCGGACGGCGTCCACAGATGCACGCCGCCGTTGTGGGTGCCGATCCAGAGGGTGCCGTTGGCAGTCTGCATGAGTGAGGGGACCCAGTTGCTGGCCAGTCCATCGGCCGTGCTGATCCATGAGGCGTTGCCCTCGTGCCAGCGCAGCACGCCGTGGCGGAAGGTTCCGGCCAGCAGGGCGCCATCTTGCGCCGCGAGGAGTGACCAGATGTAGCCGTCGGGGAGGGTTCCCTCGGGCAGGCCGGGTAAGAAGGTGGAGCCGTCGTATTTGAGGATTCCCTGGCCGTCGGTGGCGGCCCAGAGCGTGCCGTCGGTGTCGAGCGCGAGCCCGGTGGTGGTTTGCCTGCCGAGCCCATCGGCGCGGCCGAAGACTTCAAGCCGCTGCTCGGAAAGACGGTTGAGCCCGCCGCCGTTGGTGCTGATCCAGAGGTTGTTTTCCCGGTCGATGCTGATGTTTCGGACATCGTCGTGCGACAGTCCCTGATCGACGCCGAAGGTCGTCCAGGTCCCGTTGCGGAAGAAGCTCGTCCCGCGGTTGCGGGTGGCCAGCCAGAGGGTTCCGTCCGGAGCGGCGCACAAGGCGATGTGGGTGCCGTTTTTTTCGGGCATGCCATTGGTGCGATCGCGCCAGGTTGCGGTGGCAGGGTCGCGCTGGACGAGCAAGCCGGTGCCGCAGACCCAGACGGAGCCGTCGTTCATCACCTCGACATCCCAGAGTTCGCGTCCGGCGGTCAGTGCGGCGAATCCTTCATCCTCCTCGATTTTACCATCCGACCACTGGAAGAGCTTTTCGCGGAACAGCAGCCACATGGCACCGGAATCATCCATCCGGGCAAGCGCGCGGACATCGGGGTCGGCGACGTCTGCGGCGACCGTCTCGATGGACGGGCCAAGCGAGCGGAAGGTGCCGGCCTCGGTGCCGAGCCAGACGGCGCCATCGCCGGCTTGGGCGATGGCCCAGACCGGGTCTTGCGGCCATCCTTCGCCTGGCGTGGTCCAGATGCCGTTTTCCCGATAGGCGGCACCGCGGCTGGTGCCGGCCCACAGGCGACCGGCGGGTTCTTCCATCAGACAGAGGGCACGGTTGCTCGGAAGGCCCTCGGCTTTGCGGAAAGTCTCGAATTTCACCCCGTCGAAGCGGGCGAGGCCGGACTGGGTGGCCACCCAGAGGTAGCCTTGGCGGTCTTGCAGGGTGGCGGTGAGAGAATTGTGAGGAAGATTCTCGCTGGTCTGCCAGGCCGCGTGGAGAAAGCGGCCGTTTCCCGCGATGGCAAGGCAGGTCAGCATGACCATGCACAGGCACGTGGAAATGAGGGTTTTCATTGCGCGAGGATTGACTGGTCCGGAGGCGGCACGCAAGCCCGGGGGAGCTCTGCCGCAAAACCCACCCACATAGGGGGGATGCATGCTTGCCCGCGACCGTGCATGCTCTGTTGAATGAAATGTTTTGGAGACTCCCGGTGCGGCGGGCAATGGTGGCGGGCGCTGCGGGGCATTGCCATGAGTTGGGTGGCAACGGCCGGCCTCGCAAAGGGCGAAGCCCGCCCGAACTTGATTTTCATCATGGCCGACGATCTCGGCTACCATGACCTGGGCTGCTACGGTCAGAAGAAAATCCGGACGCCATCGATTGATGCGCTGGCAGCGGCGGGGACCCGCTTCACCGATGTGTATTCCGGTTCCAGCGTCTGTGCGCCGGCGCGGGCCACGCTGATGACTGGAAAACACTCGGGACACACGCGCATCCGGGGAAATTTTCCGGCGGAAGGGGGCGTGCGCGACCTGCATGGCGCGCTCCGCCTGTCACTTGCGGAGGATGAAACCACGCTAGCAGAGGTGCTCAAGGCGGCTGGCTACGCCACGGCGATGAGTGGCAAGTGGGGCTTGGGCGAAGCGGGCAGCGCGGGCGAACCGAACCGCAAGGGCTTCGACGAGTGGTTCGGCTTTCTCAACCAGCAGCACGCCCACAGTTATTTCCCGGAATTCCAGTGGAAAAACGACAAGCGTGTCGAGCTGCCGGAAAATCTCGGTGGTCGCCGCGCAGCCTATTCGCATGATCTGCACAGCGCATTTGCCCTCGAGTTCATCCGCTCCGCCGCTGCCAGGGACGCGCCGTTTTTCCTCTACCTTCCCTATCAGATTCCTCATAGCCGCTACGAAATCCCGTCAACCGAACCTTACGCGAAGCAATCCTGGCCGCGTGAGGCGAAGGTCCATGCGGCGATGATCACCCGTCTTGACCGGGATATCGGCCGCTTGCGGGTCCTTTTGGATGAGCTCGGAATTGCCGACAACACGCTGGTCTTCTTCACCTCGGACAATGGTGCGGCCAAGCGCTGGGAGGGGGTTTTTGATTCCTCGCACCCGTTTCGCGGCCGCAAGCGCGACCTTTACGAGGGGGGCATCCGGGTGCCGATGATCGTTGCGGGTCCGGGGATTCCCAAAGGGCGCACTTCGAATGCGGCCTGGTATTTTCCGGACATCCTGCCGACCTTCGCGGCGGTCGCCGGAGTGCCGCCGGAGTCGCTGCCTGCGGGTCTCGACGGAGTCAATGTCCTGCCGTCGCTCCGCGGGCTGCCCCAGCCGGAGCTCGCCGAGCGCCCGATGATCTGGGAGTTCCATGAAAGCGGGTTCGAGCAGGCCGCCCGCATCGGCGAGTGGAAGGCGGTGCGCCCGGCGGGTAAAGCCCTCGAACTCTATCACCTCGGCCGCGATCCCGGGGAGTCGAGCAATCTGGCTGACACCGAGCCGGAAACCGCCGCGCGCATGGCCGCGCTACTCGCCCGTTCCCGCACGCCCAGCCGCCATTGGCCGGTTGCGGGCGAGGCCGCGCCGACGCGTTGATTCTAACTTTTCCACATCATTTGCCTCATGTTGCTCCGTCTTCTGTCCCTCCTCGCTGTTAGCATCCTCAGCACTGACGCCCGTCCGAATGAAATGATCTATCTTTCCGGAACCGGCAGTGATGACCCGGTGGACTGGGAGTTTTTCTGCACCAAGGGCCGCCGCAGCGGCGAGTGGACGACGATCCCGGTGCCTTCCAACTGGGAGCTGCAGGGCTTCGGCTCGTTCAACTACGGTCACGACACGCCGAAGGCGGACGAGCAGGGGAAATACCGCCACCGCTTCGAGGTGCCCGCCGCGTGGCGCGGCCGGCAGGTGTTGATCGTGTTCGAGGGCGCGATGACCGATACCGAGGTGCGCGTCAACGGCCAGTCCGCCGGGCCGGTGCATCAGGGCGGTTTCTATCAATTCGAGCACGACATCAGCGGACTGGTGGCATACGGCGGCGAGAATCTGTTGGAAGTTACTGTTAGCAAGGTTTCCGCGAACGAGTCCGTCGAGCGCGCCGAACGGCTCGCGGACTTCTGGGTCTTCGGCGGGATCTTCCGGCCGGTGTTCCTGATGGCGCGGCCGCAGCGGCACATCGACTGGTCGGCCATCGACGCCCGTGCCGACGGCGCATTCGCGGCGCGTGTCCACCTCGGCGGTATGCTGGATGCCGACGCGCTCACGCTCGAGCTGCAAGACGCCGACGGCGGAGCGGTCGCGCCGCCGGTCCGCGTGGCGCTCGAAGCGGGGCAGGAAGTTTCCACGTTAGAGACCCGCGCGGCCTCGATCCAACCGTGGTCGGATGAAACGCCGCGGCTCTATCATGCCCGGATCCGCTTGATCAAAGGTGGCGAGATCATCCACGAGACCCGCGAGCGGTTTGGTTTCCGGACGATTGAAATGCGGCCGGGTGACGGCTTCTATCTGAACGGCCGGAAAATCCGCTTCAAGGGCGTGAACCGCCATTGTTTCTGGCCGGACAGCGGCCGCGCGGTGAACCGCAAGCTCAGCGATGATGACGCCCGGCTGATCAAGGAGATGAACATGAACGCGGTGCGGATGGCGCATTATCCGCCGGACAAACATTTCCTCGAGGCCTGCGACGAACTCGGCTTGCTCGTGATCAACGAACTCACCGGCTGGCACGATGCCTATGACACGACAGTGGGCCGGAAACTGGTGACCAGCATGATCCGCCGCGACGTGAACCATCCGTCGATTTTGATCTGGTCCAACGGCAATGAAGGCGGCCACAATTTCGATCTGGTAGATGATTATCCACGGCTCGACCCGCAACGGCGGCAGGTGATTCATCCGACGCCATCGTGGGATTCGCCTTCGACTTTCAAGGGGGTGGATACGGCGCACTATCCGGCCTACGAGGACCATTTGAAGCGGCTCGCCGGGGACACGATCTATCTGCCAACCGAGTTTCTCCACGGGCTTTACGATGGGGGTGCGGGTGCGGGTTTGTTCGATTTCTGGCAGGCGATCAAGCGCTCGCCGGTCGGGGCGGGCGGCTTCATCTGGGCGCTAACAGACGAGGGGGTGGTGCGCGGCGACCGGGGCGGCCAGCTTGACACCGACGGCAACCACGCGCCGGACGGTATCGTCGGGCCCTACCGGGAAAAGTCCGGCAGCTTCGAGACGA
>JBIPND010000235.1:0-5567 GCA_044374015.1 Luteolibacter sp.
AGAGGAACGAGGCGAACTCGTAGTTTTCGTCGCGCACCTGGCCGTCGGGGTGATAGATGTCGGACTCATCGGTGACGACGAGGCTGAAGTGATCGTAAAACGACTCGCCGGGGATCAGGTCGCCGGTGATCTCGCCGCGGCGGGCGTGGCAGGCGGCGCAGGTTTCGAGCATCTGGTCGCGGGTCTGTTTCTTAACAGTGGGATCCTTGGTTTTACCGATAGGCGGTTTTTCCTGCCACTCGACGTGGTCCTTCATCGGCCCGTGGCACGACTCGCAGCCGACGCTCATTTCGGCCATCGACGTGTGATAACTGTTCGTTTGCGGTTCGTAGTTTTTCCGCAGGCGGGTGTTGTGACAAGCAGCGCACATCGCGTTCCAGTTCATGCCCTGGCCAGTCCAGTGGCCCCAGTCGCCGGGATGGCGCTCTTCCTCGCCATAGACATCGAACCATTCGTTTTTCGCAGGATCCAGGCTAACATCGCAAGTCTGGAGCCGCCCGCCGGGTGCGGGGATGAGAAACTGGCGCAGCGGGTTGTGGCCGATGACCCGGATCGGCTGATAGACCCGGCGCTCGTTGCCGAGGCCGAGGGTGAGGATTTTCGCGAGCCCGTCGGCGTCGAGAAAGGCTTCGGAGCGGTCCGTGCCATGGACCAGGGTTTGCTTGGGAGAAAACGATGGGTGGTCCATGTCCGCCTGCACCTCCCGCTCGGCCATGCCGTGATTGGAGTCCTTCCATTTTTCGAACTCGGCGGCATGGCAGGCCCGGCAGCTTTCCGAGCCGGCATATCTCGCATGCACCTCGTCTTCGGGCGCGAGAATTGGCGCGTCCGCAGTCACGGCGGCGAGTTTCGGTGCCGCCACTGGCGCAGGTCTTGAAAAATGCCATGCGGAAACCCCGACGGCAACCACCCCCATAACCGCGAGCAGCCACCGGGCGAGAGGTTGAGTGAAAAGTTTCATACCAACGGCGCTGTCATCAATCCGCGCACGCCCCAGTCAACAAAATCCGGGCACGTGGAAAAAGCACAATATCCCTGAATTTCCCCCGCCGAGCCTGCTCCGACCCCCGATTACAAAATCGAGGGAATTTTCAAGGTTCCCTATCGCCGGGATTACCCTATCGTGCCGAACCGCAACCCCGGAACCTCCGAAATTTTCCCAGCATGAAACCACCACCGATGAACAACACTGTCACTTTCGTCCGCCCGCAACTCAATTTCTCGCCGAAGTGGCTGATCATTGTGCCAATCGGCGTGATCGCGCTGATGGGCGTGATTTCCTCGTATTATACGATCAGTCCGGAATCCGTGGCGGTGGTTCAGCGCTTTGGAAAATTCCAAAAAATCGCGGAACCCGGCCTCCATTTCAAGCTGCCCTACTCGATCGACACCGCCGTGATCGTGCCAATCCGCCGGCAGCTCAAAATGGAATTCGGCTTCATCACGGATAACGCCAGCAACCCGGAACAGGGAAGTCCGTTTCCCGAACTGGAGCGCGACATGGTCACCGGCGATTTGAACGCCGCCCAAGTGGAGTGGATCCTCCAATACAGCATCTCCTCGCCCAAGGAATACCTCTTCAACTTCCGCAATCCCGGCTCCACCCTTCGCGACCTAACTGAAAGTGTGATGTCCGAGATCATTGGCGACCGCACCGTGGACGAGGTGCTCACCATCGGCCGCACCGAGATCGAAACCGAAGGACTGCTCCGCCTGAAAAACGTCATCGAGACGCTGAAAATGGGCGTCACCGCCGAGCAAATCCAACTCAAGAACGTCAACCCGCCCCGCCCGGTGCAACGCGCCTTCGACGAGGTCAACCGCGCCCAACAGGAACGCGAACAAGCGATCAACGAGGCGAATGGCGCATACAACCAGGTCATCCCGAAAGCCAAGGGCCTCGCCGACCAGCGCATCTCCGGGGCCGAGGGCTTCGCGGTCCAACGCATCAACGAAGCCGAGGGCGACGTCGCCCGCTTCCGCGAATTGCTCATTCAATATGACAAAGCTCCGGCGATCACCAAACAACGCCTCTATCTGGAAACGATGAACGAGGTGCTGCCACAGATCGGCTCGAAAATCATCATCGACGAGGATGCCAAGAAATTCATCTTAGCCCTGATCGTACTCGGTGCGGCGGCCATTCTCTTCAACAGCAGCGCCTTCACGGTGAGCGAGACCGAACAGGTCTTCATCACCGAATTCGGCAAGCCCGTCGGCGATCCCATCAATGCGGATCCGAATGTGAACCAAGCCGGCCTGCATTTCAAAAAACCCTTCATCCAAGAGGTCAACCGGATTGAAAAACGCATCCTCGCCTGGGACGGCCCTGCCACCGAAATGCCCACCCGCGACAAGCTCTATATCACGGTGGACGGCTTCGCCCGCTGGCGCATCTCGGATCCGAAAACCTATTTCGAAAAACTCCGCGACGAGCGCAGCGCGCTCTCCCGCCTCGATGACATCATCGGCAGCGAAACCCGCAACGTGATTGCCGCCAACGACCTGATCGAGGTGATCCGCAGTGACAAGGACCGCAAACCCCAGCGTGATGAAGCGCTTGTCGCCGGCAGCGAAAATCTCGGCGTGCTGCCGCCGATCCGTTCCGGGCGCGGCGTGCTGCAACAGCAGATCCTCAAGGCCGCACAACCGAAGGTCGCCTCATGGGGCATCGAGTTGCTCGACGTGCGCTTCAAACGCATCAACTACAAATCCGGCGTCATCGAAAAAATCTACGCCCGGATGACTTCCGAGCGTCAACAAATCGCCGACCGGTTCCGCTCCGAAGGTGCCGGTGAAGCCGCCAAAATCCTCGGCCGCAAGGAGCGCGACCTGCTCTCGATCGAGTCAGAAGCCTACCGCAAGGAGCAGGAGATCAAGGGCAAGGCCGACGCATCCGCCACCGGCATCTATGCTTCCGCCTACAACTCCAGCGCCTCGGCCGCCGACTTCTATCAGTTTGTCAAAACCCTGGAAACCTACAAAAAGACCCTCAACAAGGATACCACCACCATCTTCACGTCTAACAGCGATCTCTTCCGCTTGTTCAAACACATCGAGCCGCCGAAGGAGCCGTAAGTCGTCTGCACCCGTGCCGAATCCAGTTCCCACGTGGGAACCTCGCTTGGCTGTCCGGAGTTCAAGCTTTAGCTTGCCTCTTCAAGCGCACGGTAAACCGTGAACTCCGGACCGCTCTCAGGTGGCACGCGGCCAAGCGGGTTTTGGCAAAGGGCCGCATCGGCGCCGGAAGAGACGGAACCACGTTGTGGTTCGATGGGTTTTCCGGTTGGAACCCAAGGTAGGCCCGCAGGGCCAGCCCTGGGCTGTGGGACGGAATCCCTTCGGGATAGAGCACGGTAAACCGTGGACTCCGGGCCGCTTTCGGGTGGCAGCACGCCCTCCTATTCCTGCCGGACCTCGGGCTTGAACTCCAGCGGCGAGGAACCGGAATGATCCATGCTCTGGATGGTTCCCCGGTCGTCCTGGATCGGCATCACCTTGATATCGACTTCCACCGGCACGGCGCGCAGGCCCTGGATGATTTCGCGAAGCTGGGCGACGGTGGTTTCTGATAGTGTCTGCGGTTTCGCATGCTCGCGGCCGGTATCGGCGATGATTGACTTGATCGCATCCAGACCGTCCTGGAATCCGGACAACTGCGCGACCACCCGGCCGACGGGATCCTCCTCGCCGGCACCGCCTAACAAACGGCGTTTCATGAACTCCTTCTTGATGTCCGCCCAGCGCGATTTCTCCTTGTCGTTGGAGATGCCCTCGAATTCCTTGAACTTGAGAAGATTCGCCTCGGCCCCCTGGGTGAGCGTCTGCGATTCATTCTGATAGTGATCCAGGATCAGGGCGCGGACCTCGCCTTTGCTCATCAGCGGCAGCACCTTGGCGGCGATGCGGGCCATGTTCCGATAGGACCCCTGAAGCCGGAATGCGGGTTCGGTGCGGTAGGCATCCTCCTGCGCGGCGCTGCGGATGTATTCCTGATTCACCCGCAGGATGGTGTCGCGGACCTCGAACAGATGGCGGGTGACGGTGACCATTTCATCAATCTCCGCCGGAGCATGGTTGCCCTTGAAATCGACGCCCTCCTGGCTGCCGGTTTCCGCGACTTTCATCACGGCGTAAACATCCTCCTGATGACGACTGGCAAGGCGGGAAAGGATCGGATTCGCGGTGAGACAGTTTTCGATATAACTCGCCTTGAAGGCATCGATGTGGCCGCCGAGGATGTCGCCAAGGTTATAGGTATCCGCGCGGTTGGCCAACATGTCCGGGATTTTGAACTTCGTCCCGCCTTCGGTGTAGGGGTTGCCGGCCATCACGACGGCGACCTTTTTGCCGCGCAGGTCATAGGTGCGGGCTTTGCCCTTCCAGACGCCCTCCATTTTCCGCTGCGCGTCGCAAAGGCTGATAAAGCGCTGGAGGAACTCGGGATTGGTGTGCTGGATGTCATCCACGTAGATCATCACGTTGTCACCCATTTCCAGCGCGAGGTTGAGTTTGTCCACTTCCTCACGGGCTGATAGATTGGGCGCTTCGGTCGGGTCGAGCGAGACCACGGCGTGGCCGAGGGCCGGGCCGTTGATCTTCATGAAGGTCAGGCCGAGGCGGTTGGCGACGTATTCCATGATGGTCGTCTTGCCATAGCCGGGCGGCGAAACCAACAGCAACAGGCCGGAGCGGTCGGTGCGCGTTTCGCTGCCCGCGGTGCCGATTTGTTTGGCGAGATTTTCACCGATGATCGGCAGATAGACATCATTGATCAGGCGGTTGCGGACGAAGGAGCTCATGACCTTCGGCTTGAACTCATCGAGGCGGATTTGCTCGCGGCGGGTTTCGATCAGGCGTTGCTTGAGGCGGGTGCAGGCTTCGAACGCGGGCACTTCGCGGTTGCCGAAATCCGCCAGGCGCTCGCGGAACGCATGGTAGTCGGTTTCATAAACTCCGCCGTCCTGGATCACGGCATGCTGGCCACGCAAGCCATCCACGCGAATGGCGGACAAGGATTCGCTAACACCGCGCTGCTCGATGCCGCCGCGCAGCCAGTGGGCGGCGGACTCGGCGACCCAGGCGAGTGCCGGAGTGAGGCGCGGGTTTTCAGGCGCGGCGTCGGCGAAACGGAGATGGCCGTTCATCCAATCGATCAAGGCGAGGAACCGGCGCTCGGGATCGCCCGCCAAGGGCTCGATCGAACGATGGAACTCGGAGCCGACCATCCCGGTGTTGAGCGCGAGTTTGAACTCCGCCGTACCAGCCGCCGCTTCGGCGGAGGCGGGGACGGGCGCACCGGATGCCAGTTGTTCAAACAGATAGGCCGCAGCCTCCGCCGCCATGCTGGCGGGGCTGGAACTTCCGATAGCAACCAACAGCCCGGCGGATTGGGAATGGGCGGCCAATTCTAGCAGGGCACTTTCCAAAGTGGCGCGCAGCGGGTGTGTCTCCGCAGCGGGCGAGCCGAAAGCGCGGCGCATCGAGCCATGGGCGGCGATCAATGGTTCGATGGATTTCCCCGCTTCGGTGCTGCGGTGGAGTTCCCAAAACAGGACCGCCAGCGC
>JBIPND010000237.1:0-5519 GCA_044374015.1 Luteolibacter sp.
GCCGGCGATGTCCCAGACCGAACTCTGGGGCTGGATCGTGGTCCCGGTCGGCGCGCTGACGATGATCACCGGCGCGGCGATGGCGGTGTTTCAAACCGACCTCAAACGGCTGCTCGCCTATTCCACCGTCAGCGTGCTCGGGGTGCTGGTGATGTTGTTGGGTTTCGGCGATCCGTTTTCGTTCAAGACCGCGATGTTCCTGGCGCTGGTCCACGGATTTTACAAAGGCGCGTTGTTCATGGTGGCGGGCACCGTGGACCATGCCACCGGCACCCGCGACGTGCGCTCGCTCTCCGGGTTGCGGCAGAGCATGCCGTGGCTGGCGTTCGCGGCGGTGGCGGCCGCGTTGAGCATGTCCGGAGTGCCGCCGACCCTCGGATTTATCAGCAAGGAACTGCTCTACGAGGCGAAACTTTCCGTGCCCATCGCCCGCCATGCGGTGGCGGCTCTCGCGGTGCTGGCGAACTCGCTGGCAGTCGCCATCGCCCTGATTGTCGGCATTTGGCCGTTCCTTGGCGAGCCCGGCCGCGCCTACGTCCGCCACAAACCCGGCTGGGGACTGGTGATGCCGCCGGTCCTGCTCGCCGCACTGGGCCTGGGCCTCGGCCTGGTTCCCGGCTGGCTCGACCAAGTCTGGATCTCCCCGGCCGCCGCCGCGCTCGGCATGGATCCGTCGCTGGCGAAACTCACGCTCTGGCACGGCTTCACCCCGGTGCTGGCGCTGAGCGCGGCCACCCTGTTGGCCGGCATCGGGATTTTCGTCATCCGCGGAAAACTCGCATTCGCCAACCGGCTGATGGAGCACATCCACTGCTACACGCCGACCGCGCTCTATCACTCGGGGATGGACAATCTGCTGAAAGCCGCCGCCTTTCTAACCGGCTGGATCCAGCACGGCCAGCTGCGGGTTTACGTGCGGATCACCCTGGTCGCGGCTTCCGGATTGATCCTTTACGCGATGGCCATGTCATTGGGGAAATTCTCGATGACCTCGCGGGTGCCGCTCGGGTTTTTCGAAACCATGGTGGTGGTGCTGATGTCGGTCTCGGCGGTTGCCGCGGTCCGGGCGGGCAGCCGCCTGGCCGCGATTCTCTCCCTCGGCGGGGTCGGCTATTCGGTGGCGTTTTTGTTCGTCGCTTACGGTGCTCCTGACCTGGCGATCACCCAATTGTTAGTCGAGACGCTGACGGTGGTGTTGTTTTCCTTCGTGATCTTGCGGTTGCCGCAGATTCGGGACATTTCCCGGCGTGGCACCCGCCGCTGGGATGCGCTGGTGGCCACCATTGCCGGGCTGGCGATGACCTGGGTGGTGTGGAAATCCGTCCACGTGCAAGTCCACGAGCCAATCTCGCCCGGCTTGGTCGAGCGCTCCGCCACCGAGGCCTTCGGCCGCAATGTGGTCAACGTGATCCTGGTGGACTTCCGCGCCCTCGATACGCTCGGCGAAATCCTGGTGCTCTGCCTCGCCTGCCTCGGGGTGACTGCGCTGCTGTTCCGCAAACGCAAACTCCGCCAAACCGAGGACGCCGCCAGCGAACATGCCGCCGCCCGCGGCCACCGCCGGCTGCCCTGAAATTTTCCCGCCATGAATGTTCTCCATCACAGCATCCTTCCCGCCGCCGTCCGTTTGGTCGTGCCGGTGCAGTTTGTGTTTTCGGTCTATCTGTTATTGCGCGGCCACAACCTTCCGGGTGGCGGATTCATCGGCGGGCTGGTGCTCGCCAGCGCGCTGGTGTTGCGGGCGATGGTGGATCCCAAACGCGCGCCCAAGTTCGATCTGATCATGCTCGCCGGCATCGGCCTGCTGACCGCCCTCGCCTCGGCGATGATGCCGCTGCTCTTCGGCCGCACCTTTTTCACCGGCCTGTGGGGCGGGGAAATCTGGCTGCCCGCGCTCGGCAAGCTCAAACTCGGCACCCCGCTGCTGTTTGACATCGGCGTCTTCCTGGTGGTCACCGGGGTGGCGGCGAAACTGCTGCTTGTTCTGTTAGCCCAAACCCGCAAATCCCGCGACTGACCATGGAAAACCTGCTGCCCATCGCCATTGGAATCCTGTTCGGCTGCGGCTGTTATCTGTGCATGCGCCGCAACATCGTGCGGGTCTTGCTCGGGATCATGCTCTTCAGCCAGGCGGCCAACCTGCTGATCTTCACCGCCGCCGGGCTCTCCACCGGCAAGCCGCCGATCATCGCCGCCGAGGCCACCACCATGAGCGGGGCCTACGCGGACCCGCTGCCGCAGGCTCTCGTGCTCACCGCCATCGTCATCGGCTTCGCCGTGCTCGCCTTCGCCATCGCCCTGGTGCTGCGCGCCTATCATAAAACCGGCAGCGACGATCTCGACACCTTCCGCAAATCCGACGTCTAACGATTTTTTCCGATGCCCGCTGATTCCCCACTGATTGCCCTGCCGCTGGTTCTGCCGATCCTCGCGGTCGGCATCCTGCTGTGCATGCGCCGGGCGGGCGAGGCGGCGCGCCACACCGTCAACATCCTCAGCTGCACGGCGCTGCTGGTGGTGGCGGGCGTGTTGTTCGCGCGGGTGGAGGCAAGTGGCGTGCTGGTGCTGCGCGCCGGCTCCTGGCCTGCGCCGTTCGGCATCACGCTGGTGGCGGATCTGCTGTCCGCGGCGATGGTGCTGGTCTCCGCCGTCATCGGCCTGGCGGTCGCGGTTTACGCCGCCGCGACCGGCACCGGCAAGTTCCGCGGTTATTTCGCCCCTCTCTATCAGGCGCTGCTGATGGGGGTGAACGGCTCGTTTCTAACCGGGGATTTGTTCAACCTCTACGTCTGGTTCGAGGTCATGCTGATGTCCTCGTTCGTGCTGGTGGCCCTGCCCGGCGGTCGCCCGCAGCTCGAGGCGGCGGTGAAATACCTGACGCTCAATTTCATCGCCTCCGCCTTCTTCCTCGTCGGCCTCGGCGTGCTGTATGGCATGGTCGGCACGCTCAACATGGCGGACCTTTCGCTGAAACTCATGGCTATGGGCAACAGCGATCTGGTGCTGTCATCGGCAGTGTTGTTCCTTGTCGCCTTCGGCATCAAGGCCGGGGTGTTTCCGTTCTATTTCTGGTTGCCCTCGTCCTATCATGTCACGCCCACCCCGGTGGCGGCGGTGTTCGCCGGGTTGCTGACCAAGGTCGGCGTTTACGCCTGTATCCGGGTGTTCACGCTGGTCTATTCGGGGCATCATGAATTTCTATCCAACCTGCTGCTGCCCATCGGAGTGTTGACGATGGTCACCGGCGTCTTCGGCGCGGCGACGCAGTTTTTCATTCCGCGCATCCTCTCGTTCCACATCATCAGCCAGATCGGCTACATGATCGTGGGGCTCGGGTTTTTCACCCGCTGGTCACTGGCGGCCACCGTTTTCTATATCGTCCATCACATCCTGGTGAAGACCAACCTGTTCCTGATCGGCGGGATCATCGGCCGCAAGACCGGCACCCAGGCGCTGGCGAAAACCGGCGGGATCTATCGGAAATCGCCGTGGCTGGCGGTGTTGTTCCTCATCCCCGCGATGTCGCTGGGCGGGATTCCGCCGCTGTCGGGATTTTTCGCGAAATTCGCACTGGTGCGCGAAGGTCTGGCGCTCGGCCAATGGACGGTGATCACGGCGGCGCTGGCCGTCGGGCTGCTCACCCTCTATTCGATGGTCAAAATCTGGAACGAGGCGTTCTGGAAGGACGCGCCCGCGGGTGACCGCCAACCTAACCGGGCGGTGCCGCTGATGATGATCGTTCCCTCCGTCGCCCTGGCAGCCGGGACGGTGCTCATGGGGATTTTTCCCGGGGTTTTCATCGATCTCTCGATGCGGGCCGCCGATCAACTCCTCCATCCCGCCGCCTACATCGAGGCGGTGCTGCAACCCGCCGCCATCCCCGAGGCACCATGAAACTTTTCCACATCCTGGCATTCATGCTGATCTATCTGCGCGAGGTGGTGATGTCCACTTGGCGGCTGGCGCAACTGGTGCTCAGCCCGCGGCTCAATCTCAAACCGCAGTTTGTCGAGGTGCCGCTGGATCTCCAGGGCGAGATGCCGCGCTTTCTGTTTGCCTGCCTGGTCTCGATGACACCCGGCAGCTTGAGTGTGGGCATCAATCCGGACCGCGGGTTGCTGATCGTGCATCTGTTGGATGCGCCCGATCCCGAGGCCGCGATCCGGGAAATCAAAACCGTCTTCGAGCAACCCCTCATCCGGATCTTCGGACGCGGCTGAAACATTTAACAACTGCCAGTCATGATTTTCATCATTTGTTATTTCCTGCTGACGCTTTCGCTGGCGTTGACCGCGTGGCGGTTGTTCCGCGGTCCCACGGCGGCGGACCGGATTCTCGCGATCGATCTGCTGGCGGTGGTCACGGCGGCGGCGGTGATGCTCCACGCGATTGCAAAAGACACCCCGGTGTTCATCGATGTCGTCGTCGTGCTCGGTGTGATCGTGTTTTTCGGAACCGTGGCGCTGGCCAGAACCCTCACCCGCGAACCCTGAAATCATGAGCGAAATTTTAGTTCAAATCGCGTGTCTGGTCGGTTCGCTGGCGGTTTTTCTCGCGGCGGTCGGGTTGGTGCGGTTCCCGGATTTTTTCACCCGCGCGCATGCCGCGACCAAGGCCAGCGCCTTTGGGCTGGCCGCGTTTTTGTTAGCCGCGTGTTTCGCGTTTCCCACCACCAATGTGGTTTTGAAATCGATCTTCGCGCTGGTGGCGCTGTTCATCACGCTGCCCGTCGCCTCCCAGTCGCTGGCGGATGCGGTGCGCCGCAAGGATGATGCGGAGAAAAACGACTGACGCTCAGGCCGGCCGGACTTGCAGCCACTTTTCGCGACGGAACCAGCTTTCCTGACGCTTGGCATATTGGCGGGTGGCGGCGTTGATCAGTTCCTCGCAGGCGGCGCGGTCGGTCTCGCCGGCTAACAGCGCCTGGATCTCGCGGAAACCGATGGCCTTGCCGAAGTTGTCGGAAAAGCCGGCCAACGCGGCGACTTCCTCCAACGCGCCGCCGTCCAACATTGCCCGGGTGCGCTGAGCGATCCGGGCATGCAGGTCGGGGCGGGTCCGCTGGATGACGATGCCGCAGAGCTGGGAGGAAATTTCCGCGGTTTTGGCTGCCCAGCCGTCGCGGAGGTCGGAGGCCTTTTCGCCGCTGAGCAGGCAGATTTCCAGGGCGCGGGAAACGAAGCGGCGGTTTTGCAAGGCGGTGCGCGAAGCTTCTAGCGGATCGAGCTGCTGGAGCTGGGCGACGAGGTCATCGAGCGGGCGGGCATCCATCTCCGCCCGCAGCGCGGCGTCGGCGGTGGGGAGCGGGGCGGCGCCGTGGGTCAGGAATTTCAGATAGAGCCCGGAGCCGCCGGTGATGATGGGGGTTTTGCCGCGGGATTGAATTTCGGCGATGACGGGTTTTGCCAGATCGACGTAGAGCTGTGCGTTGGCGGAGGCGGCGGGATCCAACACGCCATAGAGATGATGGGGGACTTGGGCGAATTCTTCCGGAGACGGCGCGGCGCTGACGATTTCGA
>JBIPND010000238.1:0-5488 GCA_044374015.1 Luteolibacter sp.
GGGCTCCCGGGTGCCATGACGGGCAGTCAGGTAGCTGGGAATGGTGGATTCGATGTAAACGGTTTCCATTTTTCGATCAGGTGGGGTGAGATGATATTGTTCCGACGGGGTTTATTTGAGGCGCTTGACGCTGCTGGCGGAGAGCGGATGGGTAAAAGCTGAAATCTGAAAAGCTGAAAAGCTGAGATGCTGAAATGGAGAGGGGGAAGGTTGAAGAAGTGCCGAGTGATCAGTGAGCAGTGATCAGAGAAGAGGGTGGTGGGGCGGTGTTTCGGGGAGACGAGGAAGGGTGGAGTTTAGAATTTGAAGGATCGTTCGAGGGGTGGGATGAGATCGGGAGTGATGATGAGTTGGATGCCGCGCGCTTGGCCGGGGGCGCGCCGAATGAAGCCGCGCTGTTCGAGGCGAATCAGCATGGAATTCACGGAAGGCGGGGTGAGATTAAAGAATTTTTGGAATGCGGCATGGGTGGGAGCCAAGCCCTGTTCGTTGTGCATCATGTATTCGCGGATGAAGGCGAGAAACTGGCCTTGCTGACGGGTGGGGGCACTCTTTGGTGGTTTGGTGGCGGCGGAGTTCATTCCAAGGCCGGTCGCTTCCTGCTTTCGTGCCTCCAGGTTTGCCCGGGCGGTGGCGACGGCTTGATGGAGTTTTTTGCGGAGCAGGTCTTTGGGAAGGGCTTCGGTCCAGTAAGAGGAGACACGGATTCCGTCTTTCTCCATGTCGAGGAGTTCGATGGTTTCTTCCTTTTTTCCGGCACACAGGATGAGACCGATGGGTTTTTCCTCGGAGGCAACGCGTTCGTGGCGGTCGAGCCAGGCGAGATAAAGCTCCATCTGGCCTTTGTAGGCGGCCTTGAATTCTCCAATCTTGAGTTCGATGGCCACCATGCGGCGCAAATGGCGGTGATAGAAGAGCAGGTCGAGGTAGTGATCCTCGTTGTCGATGGTCATTCGCTTCTGGCGGGCGATGAAGGCAAATCCGGTTCCGAGTTCGAGGATGAAACTTTCGATTTCCCGGAGGATGGCGGTTTCCAGATCCCGTTCCGCATAGGTGTCTTTCAAGCCGAGGAAATCGAGGACGTAAGGATCGCGGAAGACGAGATCCGGGGTCATCCGGTCTTCGGTGCGGAGTTTGGCGAGCTCCATTTCCGCGAGTTTCGCAGGCTTTTTGGAGAGGGCGGTGCGCTCGAAGAGCATGGAGTCGATTTTTCCGCGGAGCGTGCGGGTGTTCCAGTTTTCGATCCGGCACATTTCTGCGTAGAAATCGCGCTTTAGGGAATCGTCGATGTAGATGATCGATTTGAAGTGGGTCCAGCTCAATTTAGCAATCAGTGATTGCAATATTGTGAGGTCGGGAAAGACCTCGGCGAAGCGAATCATGTGCCGCAGGTTCTTGTCGCTGAAGCCATCACCGAATTCCTCCGCCAATTGTCTCCCCACTGCGGAGACAATTTCCTTTCCGTAGGCAGCCCGTTTTCCATCGAGCACCTCCGTGCGGATGCGGTGGCCAATGGACCAGTAAAGCAAGGCCAAGCCGGAATCCACGGCGCGGGCGACTTGTTCACGCGCGCTGAGGATGATCTGGCGCAGGTCAGTCACGAGCGCCGGGCTTGATCCGGTGACGGTGGTTGATGTTTTGGCGAGGGCCGTTTTCTTTCCGGCAGGTAGCGCGTTAGAGGATGTTTTGCGGCGGGCGGGCATGGGAGATTGAAGAGGGCGAAAGTCTGAAGATGAAGGATGTGGGCGGGAAGCGTAAGATTCGATGAGCTTTATTTGAGCCGCTTGACGCTGCTGGCGGAAAGCAGGGTGCGCATTTGGTTGATGGCGATGTCGTTGAGGGGCGAATGGGTAAAAGCTGAAAATCTGAAAGCTGAAACGCTGAAATGGAGAGGGGGAAGGTTGAAGAAGTGAGCAGTGAGCAGTGAGCAGTGAGCAGTGAGCAGTGAGCAGTGGGGAAGAGGGTGTTTCAGAAGGGCGTTCATGACTTGGGTTTCTTGAGAGCCTTTCTTGCCTTGGCTTCGAGTTCCTTGACGCTTTCCACGGTGGGGAGCTCCTCGGGCATGGTGCCGCCGAGTTCCTTGATGGTCTGGCGGACTTTGGCTCCTACATCGCGGTGGGCTTTGTTGGCGATTTCGAGGTAACAGGCGTAGCGCGACATCATCACGGTCTTTGCCGGTCGCCTCGCGCCTTTGCCGACTTCGATCATATCGGTGACCTCAACGAAATGATCCTCCACCCGCTGGCCGCTGTTGAAACAGGCGGTGCGGGCGGACTCGATGCCGGACTGGAAATTCCGGTAATCGGCGTAATCGAGCACTTTGGCGAAGTCCCGGCTGGACCAGAACTCGTTGCCCGCCGGGTTGGTGCGGCGGATGGACTCGAATGGCGTGATTTGCTGGCTCATGGTTTCAGGCAAGGGTTGCGAGTTTCGAAGGGGGGTGTTTGGGGATGCCGCATCTGGCGTTCGAGAAGATCCCGCAGAGTGTTTCGCATGGCGCGGGCGGCATAGGCATTGAAGTCGCCCTTGGCAGGATCAAAAAGGCGAGCCGCGTGGGCGAGCGCCTCCTGGGCGGCCAGTTCAATTTCAGCATGGGGCAGCCCGGGGATGTTGGAGAACTCCCGAGCGATTTTAGTCGCGAGGGGAAGGAGGTCCTTCACACGTTCTTCCATGACAATGAAAGGCTACCAGTCGGCACGCATTCAAAGCAAGCGTTTGGGGCATCCGATGTTCAATAATGCTCAATGCCCACAAGCTGGTGAACCACCCGGATACACCACGCCGCTCGTAATCCACGCCTTGCCGATCTCACCGACAAACTCGACAAACTCCGCGATGAATTTCGCGAAGCCACGTTAGACTTTGTCGCCGGCTACACACCGCTGCGTGAAAACGCGATGGTCGAATGGCGCGAGGCAGCCCGTCACATGAACGGCAGCGCGGAACGACTGATCGCCACCATCGAGC
This sequence comes from Luteolibacter sp., assembly GCA_044374015.1. Taxonomy (GTDB): domain Bacteria; phylum Verrucomicrobiota; class Verrucomicrobiia; order Verrucomicrobiales; family Akkermansiaceae; genus Luteolibacter. The sequence continues at coordinate 2,968 of JBIPND010000238.1, forward strand.
AATCGTTCCCGCCCGCCGGTGACATCGCCAAGCGCTTCGGTTTCGAGACGCGGTTGTTCCAGATTGCGGCCCCTGACAGCATCCGCTTGGAGGTTGCCGATGGCATGGCGCAACTCGAAGTGGCGGACGACCGTCGCCGCATTGCGGAAGATGCATCACGCCGACTGCAAAGCGACCTCGACGGGTTCATACGTGAATCCGTCGCGTCTCTGCGTGATGAAACCGCGCGGCTTGCCAGCGAAGTGCTCGCCACCATCGACGGATCTGAAAACGGCGTCCACCAACGCACGCTCAACCGGCTCACCACGTTCATCGACAGCTTCCGCACGCTGAACTTCGCCGGTGATCAGCAGTTGGAAGCCACACTCGAACGCTTCCGCCGCGACCTGCTCACCCGCAGCGCGGAGGACTACCGCAACGACAGCGGCGCGATGGCCAGTCTGACAGAAGGCCTGTCACGCCTGCGCGAAAACGCAGTGCAACTCGCCCGCACCGATGCGCGCGAGGTCATCTCCCGCTTCGGGCAGATGGGCACGCGCAAGCTGGCAGCCGTCAGTTGAAACAACGGGATCTCCTGCAGGCAGCTTGCCTTCCTGCAGGAGTTCTCCACACTTCCATCACGATGCCCCATCAGCAAATCTCCTCATCCCAGAAACCGCCTGAAGCCCTTGGTCTGCTGGACCGCTATCCGTGGCACAGACTCTCTCCACAGCAGGTGCATCCTGAGTTCCGCCAAAGAATCTTCGATGTGGTGGCTTCACGCTATGAATCGGAGGGGGCGGATCCTTGGGATCAGCTTTCAAAATGGAGGAGTGTGTGCGGAATGCCGGACGATTGAGCCGTTTCATTGATTGATCCCGCTTTCCCAGCCCGCCCGGTCACAAACCCGGCGGGCTTTTTCGTGCCCGCATCCCGGCATCTGCCCCCTTCTCCCAACACGCCACTACTCTGACACAACACGCCAATCCTACTCAACAAGCGCATTTTCAAACCACCACTCCTCTCACATCCCACAACGCTACCAAAACCATATCTTCAGCCAAACATCCCACCTAACACGCCAATCCATCACCTGAATACTGCAGCGAGGGCGGCCTGTTACGACGGGCCGCCCTTGCCGCATCTCGCCCCTGAAAACTGAAATCTAACAAACTTATGAGTCACTTTACCACCATCCAAACACAGATCCGCGACCTAGAGGCCCTCAATGACGCTTGCGCCGAAATGGACCTCAAGTTCGTCGCCAACTCCAACTGCCGGGGCTATGCCGGCATCACCCGCCAGGCACCCCACGTCATCCAGCTCAAAGGCCCCTACGACATCGCCGTCGATCCCCCACCCGGAGAACGACGGCAGCTATGGCCTGACCACCGACTGGTGGGACGGTCACGCCGCCAAGGAAGTCGGCATCGGCTACGGTCGCTTGCTGCAATCCTACGGCATCCACAAGACCATCCGCGAGGCCCGTTGGCCACGGACATCCGTTTCTGTGAACGCACCCAACTTTGGAAGGTTCGCTGTGCCTCCACCGGCAAGCTCCTCCACTGCGATCCCTCCCGCGAGGCCTGCCTCGCCTGGGAACGCGCCAACCTCGGCCCGCCCAACCCGGACGCGCAGAGACCCGCCATCACATTGCCTAACCTCAAATCTTGAAGAGATACAAGACCGCGAGACGCAAGACGCAAGAGAAGAGCCGTTGGAACGAGCACCCGCTCCACCCAACGGCTCTTGTGTCTTCAAGTCTTGTGTCTTGCGTCTTCCTCCGCCTCACCAACCAACCCGCAAACTAACATCAAACTCCAAATCATCATCCCATGCAAAACCAACTCACCACCTACCTGTCCGCCGGCTATCCCGGCCTCGCCGTCATCAGTTCCGAGGAAGCGCGCGCCGAAGCGGAAATCGCCACCGCCTGCACTTCCCTCAAACGCAAACTCCACGCCTGGTCCTCCAGCGAGGGCCTGGTCGATACCAAGGAAGGTCGCGTCACTGCGTGCCCCGATCCGTTGGAAGCCCTCCAACTCCTCGACGGCATGTTCGCCGCCGACAGCCCGCGTCACGTCGTGCTGTTCCGCGACCTGCAACTCCACATGGACCAAAGCGACCCGATGCTTTTGCGCCGGATCAAAGACATCCTGCGCGTGGCCAAATCCAACGGCCACTCCATCATCCTACGCCGCCGACCTCCTGATCCGGATGGAATTAGGATGACCTCAATGGGCGGTAGCAGAGGGTAAGGTCGGTGCCGGGATATTGGGTTTCGGTTTGGTTGAGTTCGATGCACAACAGATGCTCGACGACCGTGTCGTGCGCGGGGTTGGTTTGGCCGTGGAGCTCGATGATGAGGCGTTTGCTTGCCGGGTCGGGCCGCAGGTTGACCGTGGTGGCCATCAGGCCGCGAACGAAGCTTCGCGCGTCGGCGTGACGCTTGAGATGTTCCCGCACTTTGGCCACCAGCGCACTTTCGGCCCGGTAGGCGATGAGTTTGGATCGGTAAGCTTGGAGCCTTCGCGGCGCGGCT
>JBIPND010000239.1:0-5474 GCA_044374015.1 Luteolibacter sp.
CAACAAATGTCGGGGTGGAGCCGCCGTTGCCAAGTTGGATCTTGCCGGCTTGGAGATCGAATGCCAGTGAGGCGGTGCCGCCGGAGGTGCCGAGCGCACCGGCGAGGGTGAGCGACCCCGCGCCTTTCTTGACGAAGCTGATGTTGCGCCGCTGGCTACTGCCGTTGTGGGCGAGGATCGAGCCGGAGAGGGTGGTGTCTCCGGCCTGGTCGAGTTCGATGCCGCGGGTTTGGGTGCCGATCGAGACGCCCCAGTCCGCACGGATCGAGCCTGATCCTTGCAAGCTGTTGAGTTTGAGAAATTGCCCGCTCCAGCCCTGGGTCAGGATGAAGGCTCCGCAAGATGTTCCATCGCCGGTATCAAGCGCGAAGGAACCGGTCTGGGTGGTCGTGCCTGGATCGGAGGCTGCGCCGCCGCCACCGCCCAGCGCAAGCCAGTTGCCGGGCAGCGTGCCGACGGCGGGAATCGTCGCGCCGCGCAGGGCGAGCGTGCCGGTGAAGGTCACGTTGGTGACGCCGTTGGCACCATTGGTGGCGGCTCCACTGCTGGACCAGTTCTTGGTGCCGGTGCTGCTGATCGTCACGGTGCCGGAACCGGCGAAGGTGGCACCTGTTCCTGTGTTACCAGAACCGGGGGCGACTGCGAGTAAAGCGCCGTTGATATTGAAGTTGCCTCCAGTCGCGGCGGCACCCCAAGTGAAGTTGTTGGCACCAGTATCGAACACGGTGTTCGCATCGGTGGTGTGATCCAATACCAAGTTGTTGGCTCCGGTGAACGAAACCGCGCCGGAGGCCGCGGAGGTGTTGAGCGCGCCCCAGGTGTTGTTGCCGCCCATCGTGTTGGCGAGGGTGGACGAGGCGTCCCAAGTGGCCGTGTAGGCAGTGGTCGGCGCAACCCCGTTAATCCAAGCGGCGGTGAGGTTGAGGTTGTTCGCAGTGTCGTTGCGGGTGATGGGCGCGGCGAGCGATGCCGCTGGCAGCGAGGCCAGCAGAAGACATGTGAATGAGCGGGATTTCATGGAAGGCGTCTGGATTGGTTTTTGTGGATCTTTGGCAATACAAGCGCATCGACCAAAGCACCGCTTGCCGAGTCCCGCAACGGTCAGGTTCTGGTTTTGCCAACCTACCAGTTGTGCCCAGTCATCGGGCGGCCTCTCAGGCCCTCATTCCGATGGACGCGCCTTTGACGATTTCCGGCGTGATCCAAGAGTTTTTCCCGCGGCCTGGGTTGCCGGAAATCAGCATTTTAACGCGGCGGATGACCAGCTTTGAGACGGTTTCGGGATTGACCCGGTATCCGCTCAACTCGGGTACGAGATGATCCATGAATGGATCGTAGGCGAGGGAGATGATTCCGAAGTCCTCGGGAACCCGGATACCCTGGGTGCCGAGCCAGGTCAGGGCTGTGGCGACTTGTCTGGAGCGCGGTGCGATGATGGCGGTGGGCGGGTTTTTCATCTGAAGGGCTCTTGCAAGGACCCGGCAAACTCCGTCAACCGTTCCATTTTCAGGGATCTCAATGACGCTGAAGTCCGGTTCTCCGAGGGCGCTGGCCCCTTGCATCGCCGCCTCCACGCCCCGCAGGTGGCCGGGTGGAATCAGTATCCCGACCCGGCGATGGCCCTGCCGCCAGAGGCGCCCGGAGGCATGCCGCGCGGTCGCCTGCCAGTCCACATCCAGATGGGGGAGCAAGTCGGCGGTATAGGGATAACCCCTTACCAGACAGGGGATGCCGGATTTTGCGAACCAGCGTTGGATCTGTTCGCTCGTGCGAAACAGGATCCAAGCGCTGCATGGTTCATTCTCCACCAGCCGGACAAGATGTCTGATGGGGTTTTTCTGCTCAAACCAAGGCGGTGAGAACAGCTCGAGGGAGCCTCCGATATCGCCCAGCGAGCGCCGCAGGTGATCGACTTCGAACAAGGTCGGCTGCGGGAGTTGTTCGAGTCGGCGCGGGGAGAGGACTCCGATGCGCAGGGCTTCCAGCCGGCTCCCGGAGGGGCGGTCCGGCGCGATGAGAACCGTCCTTTTGCAACCCGCTTGCGCCGGGCTCAGCACATTGTCATGTTCCAGTCGCTGAAGCGCCAGCCGTACCGTGTCGCGCCCGACTTCGAGTGACTGCGCCAAAGTCCGCTCGCCGGGAAGACCGCCGCTCCACTCGCCAGCCTCCAAGCGCAGGCGGATGACTCGGACGCAATCCTCAACCAAGTTGCTCCGGACAGGCATCAGCATGTTTCGCATAAGACGCATGTTCCGCCGCCGCGGTTTCCTTGCAAGGGGAATCCGCGGATTTGCCCGCAAACTGGTTTGTTGTGAAAACCATTAGCGAGCCATCGTCTTGGTTGGCGGCGGCGTTTAGTTTTTGCCCAGATAACCCGCCTGCGATTCCAGATGACAACCCACCTCGCCGATTCAATGACTGCCGCTCCTGTGGTCTGCCCGGATGCCGCCGCCGCAGAGGAATTCGCAGTGGCCATGTTTCCCGCGGTTCCGGATGCCGTCGGTTACGCGGGGGCATTCACCGGTGTGATCGGCAACCTGCTTCTGGCAGGCGGCGGGGCAAACTTCCCCGATGGGGTGATGCCGTGGAATGGCGGCAGGAAGGTATGGCATGACACGCTCTACATGCTGAACCTGACCTCGCAGGAAACCGGTTGGGAAATCATCGGTCGGCTGCCGAAAACCAACGGCTACGGCGTCTCCCTGAGCTGCCGCGAGGGGATCGTAATCATCGGCGGCGGGGATGCGGCCCGCCATTTCAGCGATGTCTGGCTTCTCACCTTGGCGGCGGATGGACTACCGGTATTTGGCAGCTTGCCAGACCTTCCTACCGGCCTTGCGCAAATGAGCGGCACGCTTGTGGGCAGACGCATCCACCTTTGCGGCGGCATTGAAACGGCTGACGCGACGGCGGCAACGAACGCCCACTGGATGCTCGATCTTGACGCGCTGGGAGATGGTTGGCGGAAGATGCCCGAGCTCCCCGCAGCGGGCAGGATTCTTGCGACGGCCGCCGCAGTGGGCGAAGCATTCTATCTGATGGGAGGTTGCTCGCTTGCTTCAGGGAGCGACGGCAAGCCATGTCGCACGCTGCTGCGTGACGCATGGAAATTTTCCAGCGGCCGTTGGTCGCGCGTCGCCGACCTGCCGCATGTGCTGGTGGCTTCGGCTTCGCCCGCGCCAGTGGCTGGGAATTCGGTTTTCCTCGTCTCCGGGGACGACGGCAAACAAGCCGGCCTCGCCTCGCCGGAACATCACGCAGGCTTTTCCAAAGAAGTGCTGCGCTACGACACCAGCGGGGATCGCTGGACGGGTGCTAGCGATCTCACGGTTCCGCCACCGGTGACAGCGGCGGTGACCCGGTGGAAGGATCAGTTCATTTTCTTCAATGGCGAGGTGCGGCCCGGTGTCCGCACCACGCAGGTTTTCTCATTTATTTTCCCACAACACCAACCCAGTGTCACCTCGGCATGACTTCCATCGCACCCATTTTTACCAACTCATGAAACTGCACGAACTCGTTGTCGCCACCCATTCGCCTTTCCATGCCGACGGCTCGTTGGCTCCGGAAGTCGTAGCCATCCAGGCCGCGTTCCTCAAAACCAACGGCATCAAGACCGTCTTCATCACCGGCTCAACCGGTGAGTCGCACTCCGTAACCGCAGCGGAAAAAATCCAACTTTACAATGCTTGGGGCGTCGCGGGAAAAGCGAACGGGCTGTCGGTCATCGCCCATGTCGGAGGCAATAGCATTGAAGATTCGAAAATCCTCGCCCGCCGCGCGGAAGATCTCGGTTTTACCGCGATCAGCGCGCTCGCGCCGTCCTACTACAAGCCCAGTAGTTTGTCCGCACTCATCGATTGCTGTGCGGCCATCGCGGCGGAAGCACCGGCTACTCCTTTCTATTACTATGACATTCCGGTGCTCACCGGCGTGAATTTCCCGATGGAAGCGTTCTTGGAACAAGCACCCGCCCGCATCCCGAATTTCGCAGGCATCAAGTTCACCAACCCGGATCTCGTTTCCTACCGCCGCTCGCTCGATGTGGCCGGAAACCGCTTCGACGTCCCTTGGGGAGTGGATGAAACGCTGCTCGCCGCACTCGCAACCGGCGCGCGCGGCGGTGTGGGCTCGACCTACAACTGGGCACCTCGTCTCTATCAGGATCTCATCGACGCATTCCATCGAGGCGACCTTCCCGAGGCGCGCCGCCTGCAGTCGGTCTCCATCGCCATGATCGATGCGATCGCCGCGACCGGTTTCCTGGGCACCGCCAAAGCGCTGATGGGCAGGCTCGGCGTCCCGGTCGGCCCGGCGAGGCTGCCTCTGGGCAATCCGACCGAGGTTCAGATCGACGCGCTGATGATCCGGCTCGATGAACTGGGCTTCGCCCAATGGGGCGCGAAACCGGTCGCCGCCCCGCAAAAAGAACCCGTCCTCGCATGACGCAGCTTGTGGATTTCTATCAGCGGCAACTTGTCGAAGATTGCCTGCCCTTCTGGTTTCCCCGCGCGATCGATGAAACGCACGGCGGCTTCCTGCACTGTTTCGACCGCGATGGGTCGCTCGTCGATGATGACAAGTCGGTGTGGGCGCAAGGGCGGATGAGCTGGATGCTGCTCACGCTCTATCAGGAATTCGAGCGCCGCCCCGAGTGGCTGGCATGGGCGGAAAGCGGTCTGGCGTTTCTCGAACAAAAGTGCGTGGATCCCACCGACGGGCGGATGTTTTTCCAGGTCGCCCGGGACGGCACTCCGATCCGCAAAAGGCGCTACGCCTACAGCGAGAGTTTCGCAGCCATCGCCCATGCGGCGCATGCGGGAGCCACCGGTTCCTCCGCCTCGGCGGAGCGCGCACGTCATTGGTTTGATCGCTTCACGGATTGGAATTTCACGCCCGGCCGGATTCCGCCCAAGTTTACCGGAGCGCGTCCGATGGAGGGGATCGGCACGCGGATGATCACGCTGGTTACCGCGCAGGAGCTGCGCAAACACCTCGGCGAGGACCCGCATCTCACGGCATGGATCGACCGCTGCCTGGATGACATCGTCCGCCTGTTCGTGAAACCCGAATTGCAAGTGGTGATGGAATCGGTCGCTCCCGACGGCGGTATCTGCGATCATTTCGACGGGCGCATGCTCAATCCCGGGCATGCCATCGAAGCCGCATGGTTCGTGATGGAGGAGGCGCGCCACCGCAAGGACGGCACGCTGCTGAAGCTGGGTTGCGACATGCTCGACTGGATGTGGCAACGCGGATGGGATCAGGAATTCGGCGGGCTCTTTTACTTCCGCGATGTCCATGGCAAGCCGGTGCAGGAATATTGGCACGACATGAAATTCTGGTGGCCGCACGACGAAGCGCTCATCGCCACGCTGATGGCCTGGCGGATGACCGGGGAGGTGAAATATTTCAACTGGCACGAACAACTCCGTGGCTGGGCATTCGGGAAGTTCGCCGATCCGGATCACGGC
>JBIPND010000240.1:0-5459 GCA_044374015.1 Luteolibacter sp.
CCGGTGCCGGTGTGGTGAAAGAGCGTCGTTCGTCCGGACCGCGGTCCGGAGTTCACGGTTTACCGTGCTCTCGAAGAGGCAAGCTAAAGCTTGAACTCCGGACGGCGCGGCGGAGCTCCCAGGCCGGAACCGGCTTCGGCGCTTGGTTTTGGCTCAGCCACCATTGCCGCAAGCCGCCTGCCACCCGCAAGCGGTCCGGAGTTCACGGTTTACCGTGCTCTCGAAGAGGCAAGCTAAAGCTTGAACTCCGGACGGCGCGGCGGAGCTCCCAGGCCGGAACCGGCTTCGGCGCTTGGTTTTGGCTCAGCCACCATTGCCGCAAGCCGCTTGCCACCAGCAAGCGGTCCGGAGTTCACGGTTTCCCGCGCTCTTGAAGCGGCAAGCCAAAGCTTGGACTCCGGACAGCGCTGCGATGACCCAAAGCCGGGAGAAGTTCCGGCGACTAATCTTGGCAGCTGTGCTATGGCTTTGGAAATTTGGTGAGCAACCAATGTTCCAGCAATGAAGGCCACTGTTGCAAGTCACCTTTGCCATTCAACCCATAGCCGTGACCGCCGGATTCGAAGAGATGCAGCGAAACCGGGACCCCCTTGGCCTTGCAGGCGGTGGCAAACAAAAGGCTGTTGCGGCAGTCTACCATGTCGTCGGCGGTGGAAAGTAGGAAAACGGGTGGCGTTTGAGGGGTGACCGCGCGATCGGTCGAACACTTTTCGACAAGTTCGGCAGATGGGTCCGCTCCGAGCAGGTTTTTCCGCGAGCCGCCATGCCCGAAGCTACCATCCATCGAGATCACGGGATAGATGAGAATCGAAAAGTCCGGCCGACAGTTCTGTTGGTCGATGAGGTCGTTGGTCTCCTCGGGAAAAGTATCGCCGAAGCGGGTGGTGCAAAGACTGGCAAGGTGGCCGCCGGCGGAAAATCCCATGATTCCGACTTTTTTCGGATCGATTCCCCACCCGGCCGCGTTGGCGCGGACGCTGCGGATGGCTCGGCGGGCGTCAAGAAATGGGACTGGATACTGATATCCCAATGATGGATCGCCGCTGACGCGATATTTGACCACGATTCCGGCAATTCCCCGTTCGTTGAACCACTTGGCAAGATCATGACCTTCGTGATTTGCGGCCAGGATTCCGTAGCCCCCGCCGGGGAGGATGACCACGGCAGTGCCATTGGCCCGGCTTTTTTCCGGGAGATAGACCTGATATTGAGGAATCTCAATATGGCTCAGGCGGCCGCCCTCACCGGTTTTTTCGGTTCCGGCGGGGGGCTGTTTGGCACCAGGTGCTTGTTGTGGCCAGAGATTGGTCCATTCAGCGGAGGCGAGCGAGACCAGCGAAAACACGATCAGTGGGAAGCGATACATGGGGCCGAGGCTAGAGCCTCAGACAAAACTTGCAACCTGGATCACGACTCTGGAAGTTTGATCCGCGCCGGCACATCCTTGATTTCGATTCCAGCCTTGGTGAGAGAGTCCCAAACGCTGAGAAGTCGCTCGAGCGGAAGTTTTCGATCCGCTTCAAGTTCGAGTTTCCGCCCGGGATTCTGCTTCTGATAGGCGGCGAGATAGGACTCCAAAAGGCCTTCCGGAACTGCCAAGGAATCGAGGCTGATGTTGCCGAGCGCATCCACGGCAATGATCGAGCGGGTGTCAGTGACTTGGTCGGAAGGGATTTCGCGGACGGTGGGAAGCTGGATCCGCAGGACATCGCGCGGCTTTTTGAACGTCGTCGAAACGATGAAAAAGACCAACAAGATGAAGAGGATGTCGATCATCGGAACGATCGGCACTTCGGCACGTTTGCGGTGGTGGCGGTGAAAGTGCATGAGGAAATCAGGCGTTGGGGCTGGATTTCTGGCAGGCGTGGGTGAGATCGGATAGCAGGGATTCGAGCCGTGCCGTGAGCATTTCGATGCGCCGCGAAAAGTATCCGTGGGCGATGACGCAGGGGACTGCGATGCTCAGGCCGAAGATGGTGGTGTTGAGTGCTTTGGCGATCCCGCGTGCGATGGCAAGGTGGTCGGTGGTTTCTCCGAGGCCTTGGAAAATGGTGACCAATCCGGAAGCGGTGCCGAGCAGACCTAACAGCGGGGCGATCGTGATGACGATGTCGAGCACGCCGATGCCGGCGTGGAGGTGGGCGGTTTCCTCGCGGGCCGAGGCCTCGACGGCTTGGGTCATCTGGGATTGAGGTTTCCCGCGGTGGCGGAGGGCGACGGCACAGAGGCGGGCGAGGGTGCTTTTGCCTTTCTCAAATTCCTTGAGGATCGGCTCGACCCGGTCGGTGGTGATCCGGTCTTGGAATTGGATCACCTCGCGGGCGAGCGACGGTGGAATGACGCGGTTGCTGGAGAGGGAGAGGAATTTATAGAGGATGGCCATCAAGCCGACGATGGATGCGGCCACCAGTGGGATCATGAAGACGCCGCCTTTTTCGAGAAATTCCCACGCGACGAGGATGCCGCTGGAGTTGGTGATGGTGGGGAGTGAGGTGAGGATTTCGATCATACCGGGAGTGTCAGAAGTAAAAGTTGAAGATGAGTTCAAGCGGGTCATTGGCATATTCCTTCCGCAGCGGCTGGGGCATGGCGGGGATTTTCGCGTCGCGGATGGAGTTGAGGGTGAAGCCTTTTTGGACCTCGCCGGTTTCCATGTCTCCGACAAACTGCACCGTGCGCACCCGGCCGCTGGGTTCGACGAAAAACCGCACGGTTAGGAATCCGGGCGTGATGAAATCCCGATGCCTGACGCAGTTGCGTTGCCATTCCTGTTCGACGGCGCGGCTGATGGTGGCTTGATATCGGCCGAGGGGGCTGTTGGCGACATTGAGTGCGCTGCGGCCGGTGCGCGAGATGGAACCCTGGATGGCGGTTTTGCGCTGAAATCCGCTGAAACTCGGGTCTTTGGGAGGCGGCTGCGGTGTGGGTTTTGGCGTGTTGGCGGCTGAGGTGGCGGCTTGGGCTGGTCCTCCGCGAGCAGCCTGAGCGGGTGTTTCCTTGATACCATCCGGCTCGGGTTTTTCCCGGGGAATGGGAACATCCACTGGGTTGGGCCCGTCCATCAACCGCTCGCGGAGCGGTGGGGGGATCGGTTTGGACTCGGTTGCGGGAGATTCGGGGATTTGGCCGGAGCTGATACTCTCGGTCGATGTCGGGTTGGCTTGAGGCGTGGAGGTCGTGGCGGGAGCTTGCGGACTGGCAGTCGGAGCCGATTCGGGTGCGGGTGCGACTTTTCCGTCTCGATATTCGCTCTCGGTGGTTTCGAGATCGGTCGGAGTTTTTGGAGAAATCCCTGCTTGGGATGGAAGGGCCGGAGCATTGGGATTCGGCGTGCGGTCGCTGGTCGCTTGCGTGTCACGTTCTCCGATGAATGCGGGTTTTTCGGGTCTCGGTGCCGCTTGGTCGTCCGAGGTTCGGGCGAAACGGGGTTGGTCAGGTGCGGCATCCTCTTGAACTTGGGCCGCCGTTTGAGGAAAGATCGTCACCACATGATCCGACGGTGGTTCGGGATTGGAAACGACTTGGGCCGGCGCTTGGAAAATTTTGGAATGCAGCGATAAGCCCCCAATCACCGCGAGAATGAGGGCATTCAACAATAGGGAGAGCCCGAGCGCGGTCACCCAAAGGAGGCCGTCTCCACGTGAGGCGGGTGCGGTGTTCGTGCTTGCTGCCAACACCGCCATGCTGGCCGGAAAACACCTCCTGCGCAATCCGGGAATTCCAGTAGAGATTGTTATAAAATATCTTAGATATTAAATAAGGTGAGCGGGAGAGCGGGTGAGCGGGTGAGCGGGTGAGCGGGTGAGGCGTCTGAAGCGCCTTGTTTCGCGGTGGCGGGGATGGGTAATTACAATCCTCGCTGAGGGGACTTATAATCGTAGCCGGACACGGGGGGCTTCGTTATGGGGCTGCGGCAGTGGTTCTAGATCTACGTCCGATTTTTTTGAGATCTTCGATTGGAAAAGTCTCTGAAATTGCTTTCGATGCAAATTTTCAGATTTCCCGAGTCAGCAAAATATCGAACTTGGTGAAAAATCCCTAATTTTCGGGTTGCTCAATCGTTCGTTCTGCCTACGTTCTGGCTCCAACCCCTAATTTTATGAGCAAAGAGCAAATGGACGGCGCACAAGCGCTTATCAAAACCTTGGATGACCTCGGGATCGAATACATTTTCGGCTATTCCGGCGGCGCGGCGATTCCGATCTTCGATGCCCTCGAAACGGTCAAGACTAAGATGAAATTCATCTTGGTCCGCCACGAACAGGGAGCCGTCCACATGGCCGACGGTTACGCGCGCGCCACGGGAAGACCTGCCGCAGTGCTCGTGACTTCCGGCCCCGGTGCGGGAAATACGGTCACCGGCCTGATGACGGCGATGATGGATTCCGTGCCGATGATCGTGATCACCGGGCAGACGGTGACTTGGATGCTGGGCAAGGACGCCTTCCAAGAAGCAGATATTTTCGGCATCACCATTCCGGTGGTGAAACACAACTACCTGGTCAAGGACACCAACGCGCTGCCCCGGATCGCCCGCGAGGCGTATCACATCGCGACCACCGGCCGTCCCGGACCGGTGTTGATTGACGTGCCGAAGGACATTTCCCAAGGCGCGTTCAGCGGTGACATGAACCCGACGTTCAACCTGCCAGGCTACAACCCGGAAGTCGCCTTCGACATTTGTCCGAGCGCAATCAAAGAAGCGGCCGCCCTCATCGCCAATGCCAAGCGCCCGGTGATTCTGGCCGGCCAAGGCTGCATGATCGCCCGCGCGGACAAAGAGCTGATGTATCTGGCCGAAACCCTGGGTTGCCCGGTGACCTCCACGCTGCTCGGCAAGGGAGTCTTCCCGGAAAACCACCCGCTGTCCCTCGGCATGCTCGGCATGCACGGCACCGCCTACGCCAACAAGGCGATGGTCGAGTGCGACCTGCTCATCAACGTCGGTTCGCGTTTCGACGACCGTATCATCGGCCAACCGGCGAAATTCTGCAAGGACGCCAAGGTCATCCACATCGACATCGACCCGGCGGAAGCCGGGAAAATGGTGGTGCCCGACATCATGATCGTCGGCGACGCCAAGGCGGTCTTGGCCGAGATCAACGAGAAGATCGGCCCGTTGGAAACCACCGACTGGCTTGCCAAACTCGATGGTTACAAGAAAAAGTACCCTCTCAGTTACAAAAAACAGGGCGGTCTGCGGATGCAGCAGGTGATCGACGAGCTCTACCAGCTCACCGAAGGCAAGGCGATCGTCTCCACCGACGTCGGCCAGCACCAAATGTGGGCGGCGCAGTTTTACAAGAACCACGAGTCCTACCACTGGCTCTCGTCCGGCGGCGCCGGCACCATGGGCTTCGGCTTTCCGGCGGCCATCGGCGCGCAGCTCGCCTGCCCCGACAAGATGGTTATTTCCATTTCCGGCGACGGCGGCTTTCAGATGACCTTGTTCGAACTCG
>JBIPND010000241.1:0-5448 GCA_044374015.1 Luteolibacter sp.
TCCCGCTCGCCGCCGTTGTTGCTGCCTTCGCCTTCACCTCGTGTGCCGATGAGCCCGAGAAAGTGCCTGTCGGCCCGGTGAGCGAGACCAGCAAGATCCCATGGAACACCCCGGTCGCCGGGCAGGGCCAAGGCCAATTCGGCATGATGCCCCAAAACCAATATCGCCGGTGACTAACGGCAACGTCTGAACCGGAAATTTCCGCCTCAGTCGTCGATAGAGATTTCGCAGCAGGAACATTCTGCCGCTGCGAAATTTGCGGGACACAGTCCTGCGGCGGCCACCCGAGTTGGAGGACCTGCGTCCCAGCGGAACCGCTCCTCAAGGCCCGGCACAGCGGGCCGGGATCGCGATTTCAAATCCAACAAACCTGAGAAGTTGTTTGCATACTTCGCGAAATAGCGAAATGCTGTTGCATGCCGAAGCCAGAAACAGTCATCCGCGATGCCGCCGGGATTTTCAAGGCGCTGGGCCATCCCGCCCGGGTGAAAATGGTGCGGGAACTTCGTGGCGGCGAGAAATGCGTGTGCGATCTGGTGTCCGCGGCCGGCCTCGGATGGTCCACGGTTTCGCGTCATCTATCAGTGTTGCGCGAGGCCGGAGTGGTCACGGATGAAAAACGCGGGCAACAGGTAATTTACCGGATGGCACTGCCCTGCGTGAGCCGCTTTCTCGACTGTCTGGAAGACCCGGGTCGTTATCCGGAAATGCATGAAAGCTGCGCGTGCCCGACCGAAGGAGCGGCTAACAGATGAAACAGGAATTCAAAATCTTCGCCAGGCAGACCGCCAACAAAGCCTTCGGCCGCCTGCAACAATGCGACCGCTGGCTGCTGCCCGCCACCGGCTGGCTGCTCGTCGCAGTCGGCATTTACCTCATCATCCGCCAATGGTGGGGCTAGTCGCTCCACACCCGTAAAATCATGAAAACCATCCAAGTCTATGACCCGTCTATGTGCTGCTCCACCGGCATTTGCGGCACCAATATCGACCCCGATCTTGTCAACTTCGCAGCCATGCTCGTGCAGTTAGGCAAGCGCGGCATTCAGATCGAGCGCCACAATCTCGGCCAGCAACCGATGGCCTTTGTCCAGAATCCGGCCGTCAAGGCGCTGCTGGAAAGCGATGGCGCGGAGGCGCTGCCGTTCATTTTCTGGGATGGCCAACTGAAACTCAAAGGCCGCTACCCGACCAAGGACGAACGCCCGGACTGGATCCGCGCCGCCCACGACAGTCAGGAGGAAAGCCCGTGAAACTGCCCACCTATCAACCCGACCCCGCGACCGCCACCCGCTATCTGTTTTTCACCGGCAAGGGCGGCGTGGGCAAGACCTCGCTGTCGTGCGCCACCGCGCTCAAACTCGCGGAAGCCGGCAAACGGGTGTTGTTAGTCAGCACCGACCCGGCCTCCAACCTGGATGAAGTGCTGGAAACGCATCTCACGAATTCACCCACGGCGATTGCCGGCGTTCCCGGCCTTGAGGCGATGAACATCGATCCGGTCGAGGCCGCCGCCGCCTACCGCGAGCGCCTCATCGGGCCGATGCGCGGGCTGCTGCCGGAGTCGGCGTTGCGCAACATGGCGGAGCAGTTATCAGGTTCATGCACGGTGGAAATCGCCGCCTTCGACGAGTTTTCCGGGCTGATCGGAGATCCGGACGCCGCCAGGGATTACGACCACGTCGTTTTCGACACCGCGCCGACCGGTCACACGTTGCGCCTGATGAGTCTGGCAAAAGCCTGGGACCAGTTTCTCGACAACAACGAGAGCGGCACCTCCTGCCTCGGCCCGCTGGCAGGCCTCGACAAACAGCGCGCCATTTACGAAGCCACGGTGCATACCTTGGCCGACGCCTCGGCCACCACCATGCTGTTAGTCAGCCGCCCGCAACTCGCCGCCTTGCGCGAGGCCGAACGCACCTCCAACGAACTGCGGGCCCTTGGCGTGGGAAACCAGAGCCTCATCATCAACGGTTTTTTTGAAACCAATTGCCCTGAAGACGTGACCTCGCAGGCGATGCAGCAGCGCGGGACTTCCGCCATGAATCGATCAAACGAGTTCATCGGCAGTCTGCCAAGTTTCATCGTTCCCCTGCGTCCGGTGAACATCCTTGGCATCCATGGATTGCGCTTGCTGTTGGATGGCGAAATCTCCGCCACCGCCGCATCGCCGGCTCAGCCCTGGACGCCGCCGGAAATGGAAAGCCTCGAAGACCTCGTCGCCGACCTCGAAAAACAAGGCAACGGCGTGATCATGACCATGGGCAAGGGCGGCGTGGGCAAAACCACCGTTGCCGCCGCCATCGCCGTGTTGCTGGCAAAACGCGGCCATGCCGTGCACCTCAGCACCACCGATCCCGCCGCGCACGTGGCGCAGACCCTGGCCGGCCAGGTGCACGGACTCACCCTCAGCAAAATCGATCCCGCCGCGGAAACCGCGGCCTATCAGAACGAAGTGATGGCGGCCCAGGGTCCCTCGATGGATGAAGCCGGGCGCGCCCTGCTAGAAGAAGATCTGCGTTCGCCCTGCACCGAGGAGATCGCCGTGTTCCGCGCCTTCGCCCGCGAGGTGGGGCAGGGGAGTGACCGCTTCGTCGTGCTCGACACCGCGCCCACCGGACACACGCTGCTGCTGTTGGATGCGAGCGAGGCCTATCAGCGCGAGCTGGAGCGCCAATCCGGCAGCACCCAGCCCGAGGAGGTGCTCAAACTGCTGGAACGTCTGCGTGATCCCGCGTTCACCCGGATTTTGTTAGTCACGTTGCCCGAAGCCACACCGGTCCACGAGGCCGCCGATTTGCAGCAAGACCTGCGCCGCGCCCACATCGAGCCGTTTGCGTGGATCATCAATCAAAGCCTGCTGCACAGCGGTTCCTGCGATCCGATGCTGCAACGCCGCGAAGAATCCGAGCACCGCTACCTGAGCGAAGTGGTGGAGAAACACGCCACCCGCACCGCTTGGTTGCCATGGCAAGCCGAAGAGCCTGTCGGCCCTGAAGCGCTGGCACATCTCGCCGCATCCGAACTGATCCTGCCATGAGCCAAAACACCCAATCGATGAACCCCTTCGAGCGCCATCTCACCCTCTGGGTCGGCCTCTGCATCGTTGCCGGGATCGCCCTCGGCAAGCTTGCTCCCGGACTTGCCCGCAGCCTCGACGCGATGGCAATCACCGTGAACGGCGCTCCCGTCGTCTCCATCCCGATCGCGATCTGCCTGTTTTCCATGATGTATCCCATCATGGTGAAAATCGACTTCGGCGAGGTCGTCAAGGCCGGCCGCAACCCCAAACCGGTGCTGCTCACCCTGGTCGTGAACTGGGCGATCAAACCCTTCACCATGTTAGGAATCGCCACGCTTTTCCTCGGCGTCTGGTTCCGCGACCTCATCCCCGGCACCGAGATGGTCAAGGACGGCAGCGAGGTCGAACTCTACCGCTCCTACATCGCCGGGGCCATCCTGCTAGGCATCGCCCCCTGCACTGCGATGGTCCTCGTCTGGGGCCACCTCGCCCGCGGCAACCAAGGCCTCACCCTGGTGATGGTTGCGATCAACTCGCTGACGATGCTGGTGCTCTATGGTTTGTTAGGCGGCTGGCTTCTGGGAGTCAACAAGATGCCCGTGCCGTGGCAGGCGCTGCTGTTATCGATCGGAATCTACGTCGCCCTGCCGCTCGTCGCCGGCTACTTCTCGCGCGTCTGGATCCTGAAAACCAAGGGCCCCGACTGGTTCCGGGAAAAATTCCTCCGCTTCCTCACCCCGGTCTCCATCTCCGCCCTGCTGGCGACGCTGGTGCTGCTTTTCAGCTTCAAGGGCGAAACCATTCTCGCCAATCCGCTCACCATCCTCTGGATCGCGATCCCGCTGACGATCCAGACGCTGCTCATCTTCTCGATCACCTACGCGGCGGCGAAATGGCTCAATTTCAGCTACGAAGACGCCGCACCCTCCGCGATGATCGGAGCATCCAACCACTTTGAAGTCGCCATCGCCACCGCCGTGATGCTCTTCGGCCTCAGCTCCGGCGCCGCCCTCGCCACCGTTGTCGGCGTCCTCATCGAGGTGCCGCTGATGCTCTTCCTCGTCCGCGTCTGCCAGCGCACCCGCAACTGGTACCCGCGGGCAAACCCAAAAACCTGAATGCCGTGCGACCCCCGGCCCGGCATCACCACCAGATAGATTCATGAAACGACCTTCCACCCGCAGTCTGATAGTCTGGCCCCTCATCGCGCTGTTCGCCGGCTTCGCGGTTTACAAATTCAAATTCGCGCCGGCGCCGGTGGTCGCGCACACGGTGGCCCGTGGTGAAATCATCTCGGAAGTCATGGGCACCGGCACTCTGGAAGCACGGGTGAAAACCACGGTGAGCGCCCGGATCCAGGAAAGATTGTTAGAAGTCAAGGTCGATCAAGGGGACACCGTCAAAGCCGGCCAACTCCTCGCCCGGCTCGATGATGCGGAGTCGCAACAACAAGTCGCCATCGCCGGGGCCACGCTCGCGGCGGCCAAACAAACCACCGCCCGCGTCCAGGCCGACCTCGCCCGCTCCGAAGCCGTTCTAACACAGGCGGAACTCGATCATCAACGCATGACCGGGCTGGTCGCCACCCGCGCGGTTTCCCAGTCGGATGTGGACAAATCCGCCGAAGCCCTGCGGGTGGCCGAAGCGGACTTGAAACGCTCGCACGCCGCCATCGCCGAAGCGGAGGGCCAAATCGTGGTTGCGGAAAAAACCCTGCTTTTCCGCCAGGAGCAACTCGCCTTCACCGCGATTCACGCGCCCTACGACGGACTCATCATCCGCCGCGACCGCGATCCGGGTGAGATGTTGGTTCCGGGCGCGTCGCTGATGGAAATCATCTCGCTCGACGAAATCTGGGTCAGTGCGTGGGTGGATGAAACCGCGATGCCCGCCCTGAAAGCGAACCAGCCCGCCCGCATTTCATTCCGCTCGGCCCCGACCCGCAGTTATCCCGGAAAAGTGTCCCGCCTCGGGCGCGAAACCGACCGCGAAACCCGCGAGTTCCTGGTGGATGTGCGGGCCGTCGAATTGCCGGAAAACTGGACCATCGGCCAACGCGCGGAAGTTTACATCGAAACCGGGCGAGAGGCCGACGCGGTCCTGCTGCCGGCAGCTTTCGTCGTTTGGGTCGAAGGGCGTGCGGGCGTTTTCACCCACTCGGGCGGCAAGGCCAAATGGCGAGAAATCACCCCCGGCTTGCGCGGCATCGACCAAATATCCGTGACCCAGGGACTGGCCGCAGGCGATCAAGTCCTTCGCCTGCCAGAGAATCACAAAACCCCGTTGACGGACGGGCAACGCGTCGAAATCCCATGAATCTAGCAGTCCGGGACATCCGCCACAATGCGGGCCGCTTCGCCTTCACCAGCGTCGGCATCGGGCTGCTGCTCATGATTGTGATGGGCATGGGCGGCATCTATCGGGGCC
>JBIPND010000242.1:0-5447 GCA_044374015.1 Luteolibacter sp.
CCGGGCCCGTAATCGTATCCCGGAGTTTCTTCATTGCTCTGGTTCTTGGACCGGAACTCGAACCGCGGTGCCAGCACCTGTTCCATCAGCAGGCTTGCGGCGATGGCCTTGAGCGTATCGTTCACTGCTTCCGTCACCGCCCCTTCCGATGCGTCCGGCTCGGCGATGAGGTTGGTGAATCGGGCCTGCGTCTTGCCCGGCGCATCGCGGGTGGCACGGCCGATGATCTGGATGATCTCCGTGAGACTGGAGCGATAGCCGACCGTCAGCGCGTGCTCGCACCAAATCCAGTCGAAGCCCTCCTTCGCCATGCCGAGCGCGATGATGATGTCCACATGATCCCGGTTGTTCTTCTGCGCCGGATCTTTCAGCGCGGCGGATACCTTTTCCCGCTTCGACGGGTCATCGTCCACCAGATCGGCGATTTTCAAGATCTTTCCCTCGGCGGTCTTCACCAGCTGGAATCCGGTTTTCTGGTCAGCTCCCTGCCATTCACCCAGCCCCTCGATGATGTGTTCCACCTCCTTGATCTTGTCCTTCGTGCTCTCCCGGGCATTGACGTTCGGAATGTGGAGGATCGTCTTCTCGCCCGGTTGCAAGACATCGAAAATGCATTTTTCGGCTTCGTTGTTCTGATCCCGCGTGAGGTAGTCGCCGGAGTAGAAGAAATATCCGATGTCGAGCTGCTTCAGGTATTCGTAGCCGTTGAGCTGCTCGTAATAGGTGTAAGTGACGGTATCAAACTTCGATTCATCGTCCGGATGCAGCACCGCCTCCGCGTCGCCGCGGAAATACGACCCGGTCATCGCCACGAGGTGGATCTTGTCCCGCAGCATGAGTTGGCGGACGTGTTCACCCAAGCGGTTGTCCGGGTTCGCCGATATGTGGTGGAACTCGTCCACGGCGATCAAGCGATCGTCGAAAACCTCCGGCCCGAATTTCTCCATCGCGAAGCGGAACGTCGCGTGCGTGCAGACCAGCGCCTTATCCCCGCTTTCGAGGAACTTCCTTACCGATTCCACCTTGCCGCCGTTGTCCGTGCCCGGCGCATCGCACAGGTTCCACTTCGGCTCGACCTTCCAATCCGCGAAGAAACCAAACCTGCTCAACGGCTCATCCTGGAAGCTCCCGCCGATGGACCGCTCCGGCACCACCACGATTGCCTGCTTGAGCCCTTGATTCGCCAGTTTGTCCAAGGCGATGAACATCAGCGCCCGGCTTTTGCCCGATGCCGGAGGCGATTTGATCAGCAAATACGGCTCGCCGCGTTTCTGATAGGCGCGTTCCTGCATCGGGCGCATGCCGAGCGCGTTGGAACGCGTGGAACTGCCGTCCTGCGCGTAGGTGACGGAAACGGAAGGAATGGGAGTGGAATTGCTCATGCGAGGGGGTTGATTCGTTTGACGCCTGCAAATCGGTCGAAGTCGCGGTCGTTGCTGGCGATGGTGGCCGAATGTTCCAAGGCGTGCAGGGCGATCAAGGCATCTGTGGTCAGGTTGCCTCCTGTGCCCGCTTCCTCCAGCAGATCGAAAAAGCGCCCCAGAGCGTTTTCGGAGAGATGGATGATACGAACGTGCGGGAAGCTCACCCAGTGCTCGACGATGCCGCGGACTTGCGCGGGTGAGAGCGGATTCTCACAGACATTAGGATGCGTCAACAGCCGTGTGACGGCCAGCACCACCACCCACGGCAGGCCCACCGGTTCAAGTCCGGAAAGTGCCCCCTCCCACCAGACCCGTGCCTTGTCATGCCGGGGAGAGGCTTCATCGTGGGCGTAAATCAGGAGATTCGCATCAGGAAGGATCATCACTTTCCGGCATCCTCCGCTTCGATTTGGTCGTAAAGCTGGTTCATGCTCACCCCTTGATAGGCTGGCTTGATTCCCACGCGGTGCGTCTGGATGCTCACTTGCTTGACGGAGGAAGGGGGCGAGGCGCTCAGCCCGCGCTGGATCGTTTCCTCCAAAATTTCGCGAAAGGGCCGCCTCCGCTGCCGCGCACGCTCGTGCAATTCGCTCAAAATACCATCACTGATGTTAATTGTCGTTCTCACATCGGCATCATGATGCGGATTTGGTGGCCTGTCAAAGTCATAGCTCATCCTCCTTTTCCGGAAATTTGTCGCCCGCAAGTTCGCGTTCGATTTGCTCGATGCTGGGCAGGCTGGTTTGGAATTCGGCGGGCAGCGATTCTACCAGTTGGTATTCCGCGACTCCCAGCGGCTGGTCCTTGCCGCGCAGCGCGTATTCCGCCACCACCTTGTTTTTCGTTTTACACAGAAGCAGGCCGATGGTCGGCCCGTCCTGCGGGTGCTTCATCTGCGCATCCACCGCCGTGAGGTAGAAGCTCAGTTGCCCGAGGTGCTCCGGCTTGAATTTTCCTGCCTTTAGCTCAATCACCACGTAGCAACGCAGCTTCAGGTGATAGAACAGCAGGTCGATGAAAAACTCCTCGCCTCCCACGTCCAGCAAGACCTGCCGTCCGACGAAGGCGAAGCCCGCGCCGAGTTCCAGCAAGAAGTCGGTGACGTGTTTGACCAGCGCCTTTTCGATTTCCCGCTCCTGCGCCTCTTCTCCCAGGCCAAGGAAATCGAAGCGATACGGATCCTTGAGCGACTCCCGCGCCAGATCGGACTGCGGCTTGGGCAGGGTAAGGGCGAAATTCGTGATCGCGGAGCCGCTGCGTTCCATCAAGCGGGTCTCGATCTGCATCACGAGGATGTTGCGGGACCAATTGTGCTCGATGGCTTTTGCGGCATACCACGCGCGCTCTTCCCGGGTTTTGAGCTTATCGAGAAGGACGCAATGGTGACGCCACGGCAATTTGTCCAGCAACTGCTGGACAATTGCTCCCGATCCCAATTTGTCCACCACCTGGTGGACAATTGCCGGCCCCTCCAATTGTCCAAGCACCCCTTGGCCAATTTCCTCATTGGGCCAGGCGGCGGCGAACGCCCGCATATACATGAGGTTCGTGCGGGAAAATCCCTTCATCTGGGGAAAATTCGTCCGCAAATCATGCGCCAGACGGTCGATCACTTTTGCACCCCAGCCCTGTTGATCCTGCTGATCTAGAATGGCTCTGCCGATTCTCCAATACAGAGACACCAACTCAAGATTCAACGCTTGCGCGGCACGTTGCTGCGCCTCGTGAATCTGCGTTTTGATGTCGCCCAGCCAATCGGCATAGCCTGCGGGCGGTTTGTTGAGACTCACGGGTTCGTCGCTCATGGTGCGGGTAGGTTGTCAGGAGCGCCAACGTCCTCGTTGGCCCTGGGAACGCTGGCGTCCTCGCCGGCGAGTGAATGAGTTGTCAATGCGGAGTCGTTCACGGCATTATCATTGGCTTTCTCATTCACCATGCCGACGGGGACGTCGGCGCGCCCAGCGGCGCTGGACCATGGCCAGTCGGTTGGCTCCCGGCAGAGTCCAGCTTTTACGGGATTGCGGTGGATGTAGTCGATAGTGGCTCGCAGATGGTCGTCATCACGGATGAATCGGTCCCAATACTCTCGCATCCAAACGTGGTGGGGATCGGGAATTCCCAATCCCAGCCGCTCGTTGTGCGCCAAGAGCCACCGCGCGGTGAAGGATTTCCAACCTTGAATGATCTTTGATATCGGCTCCGCCGGGTCAATCAGGACATGCACGTGATTCGGCATGATCACCCACGCGAGAACCCGATAGCGGTCGCCATCGAAATGCAGAAGAGATTGCTGCACATACGCTGCAGCCTCAGGCTGACGGAGAGCACAGCAGCCCATGCCCGCGTCCAGCCATTGCTCGATGCTTTTGCGTTTCTCGATGTCCCTGCGAATTTCCGGCACAAGCAAGAGCTTCTGTTCCAATTGCCTCAATGTCGATTGCGGCAGGCTGTCCGCCAATCGAAAGGTGATGGATTGCAGCAAATGCAAGCGGTCACGGTGGGGCAAATAGCCGCGGGAGTACCACTCAGGAACGCCAACGTCCTTAGGAGCGCGAACGTCCTCGTTGGCCCCGGGAGCGCCAACGTCCTCGTTGGCTCCGGGAGCGCCAACGTCCTCGTTGGCTCCGGGAGCGCCAACGTCCTCGTTGGCTCCGGGAGCGCCAACGTCCTCGTTGGCTCCGGGAGCGCCAACGTCCTCGTTGGCTTGTGAATGGGGTGTCAACGATCGGTCATTCATGGCTTCTTCGTTGGCTTTCTCATTCGCGGTGCCGACGAGGACGTCGGCGCTCCGGCCATCTTCGTGTAGAGTTCGAAGAGCTTTTCCAACCGCTCGCTGTCGTTCTTGAAGCGACGGCCGAGGTAGATGCGCTCAAGCGTTTCGTCGTTGCGCTCATGGGCGGCGCGTAGGTTGGCTGGCATTTTTTCGGGATCGTAGAGATCAGCGATCGTCGCCGGGAAATGCGCCTCGCGGGCCAGCAGGATGTCCTCCGCGCAACGCGTCAGGTCGGCTTTGTTTTGCTGGGTGAGATTGGGGACGGGGAAGGTGTTCCAGCCAAGGGTGTTGGAGTAGGAAAAGCGCATTTCGAGGCGCACGCAAACCGTGCCGATCCACACCCAATGTAGTCGCGAGGCGATAAGCGCCAAGTTCCAGAGCGGTGCATCATATAACGCAAAGTTACGATCACCAATCACTGCGTCGTTGGTTAGGTAACCAACTGGCAAATAGGGCCGATTCTCAGAACTAACCCTGGGAGTGATGATCACATGCCTGGCTGCCAAGCGTGGAGTTTTGAACTGGTGAGATCGAGCCGCCAAGCTCCGTGCATAAGCGTCTTTGCTTTTTAGGCGGGTTGCTCGCACCATCTCAATTCGACCACGGATGGCATCAATTTCGCGTGCACGCGGGAGATCGTTATCAGTGACCCAAACACAGTATCGCGTTTCGCCATTGATGAATTCTTTCGATCCAAAGAAGCCTTTGATGAACTGGTTACGGACGCTAGCGTCGAGCTTCATGTCTTCCAAATCCGAAGACGTAAGCGTGAGATGTCCTCCATCATCCGCCTTGTTACCAAAGTCCATGATGCTTACCTCGGTTAGCGGAACCATCGCCTTCTTAACAATGATATCGGCACCACCAATCAAATAGGCGTTGATATTCGCAACCTCCTTGGAAATCGATTCGCCATTGTCTGTCTCCGTGAAGAGTCTTCGCTGACCCGAGAGTTCGCGGGCGAGTCCGACAATCGCGACAGTGACTCCCGCATTGTAGCTCGCCAAGTTTGCCCATTTAAAGGACGTATGCGCAAACGCGATTCTTTGCCCAGTTTCGAAGATCAATGGCCAGAGGAAGGAAACCTGTTGACCTTGGCAGATCGAATTGGTGGCCACGAATGCTGCCATCGATTTGCAATGCATGCCGAAATCGGCAGCCTTCATGAACCAGCCGGCCACATAATCAAGCGCCCCATACGTTTTGGTTTTGCCTTCAAATATGCGTTGAATATCCCCCTTTTGTTCCTT
>JBIPND010000243.1:0-5429 GCA_044374015.1 Luteolibacter sp.
ATCATTTCCACCTGCTGCTGGAAACTCCCCAAGCGAATCTGGTCTCGGGTATGAAATGGTTGATGAGCACCTTTAGTCAGGGCTGGAACCGGGCGCGGTTGCGCCGGGGGCATGTATTTCAGGGGCGCGAGGCTGGTATCTTGGCAAGGAAACGTTCAAGGACCGTCTCTTGAAGTTGCTCGACAAACCGATGACAAGGGCGGCGAGTGGAAGAAGTCAAACAGGCGTTGAAATCCGCGACTATGGCGAAAAGGAGGCGGCCCGGATCGTTAGCGATGGTCTGAAGGTGCTCGGCGGCCCGACTGGGGCGGCGGCGCTCGCGGCCCCGGGCGGACGCTTTCATGCCGAGTGGGATGAACCAGCCCCGTCACCCGCGAGGGCCAGTTGATCTTCTTCTTCCCGTTCCTGCAAACCGGCGGCCTCGACTGGCTCGCCACCCAGATCCTCGGCTGCCCCCCCCGCGTTGGGCCTGCCGTGCGAACTCAAAAACCAATGGGGTTGGGGCCGCTTCACCTCGCGCAAACTCACCCCCAGCCGGCTCATGGCCAACCTCATCGCCCTGTTTTACAATTGGTGGAATCTCCACATGAGGTTTTACGACGACGAGCACCACCGCGAAGCCATCCGCAGTCGCCCCATGCGCATGGCCGGACTGCCCTCTGGTGGCAGACGACTCGGGCGCGATCAGCAGTTGAAAGAAACCAGCGGCGTCGGAATGGCGATCACCTGCATGCCGGCACGGCGGGCGGCGAGGATGCCGGACGGCGCGTCTTCGAGCGCAAGGCACTTCGTGGGATCCACGCCTAACAAGTGTGCGGCGCGGAGGAAAATGTCGGGCGCAGGCTTGCCGTCCGCGACATCGTCCGCAGTGACCACCTCATCAAACCAATCGGAAATGCCGACGATCTTGAGGGTTTTTTCAATCACCATGCGTGAGCCGCCGGTCGCGATCGCCATCGGCATTTTCCCGCGCAGCGATTCAGCGAAAGCGGCGACCTCCTCGATCAGGGTCACCGTATTCAGCCGTTTCAAAAACGCCTCGCGCTTGGCGAAGGCCACCGCGATCGGATCGAGCTTCAGGTTGTATTCGTCGTTGAGCTCCACCACGATGTCGAGCGTCGGCCGCCCCCCCATGGCGAAAAACACGTCTTCTTTGAAGACACCACCCGCTCCGTAGAGCGCCAGCGCCTCGCACCACGCATCAAAATGCGCGGGCATGGAATCAACCAAGGTGCCGTCGCAGTCAAAAACCACCGCTTCAAAACCATTATCGGGAAAGGAAAAAGGACCAATACTCGCCATAGCGCCGCGTGGCTTAGTGGCAGATGCCGGGGTTGGCAAGACTGGGATGGTCGAATTGTGGATTTACCGACAGAAATCGTGCCAAACTCCCTCCTCCAAATTTCAAAGCTCGATGACTTGATTTTTGTAAACTCCGGCTTCGAGAGTTTTTCGATCCGGCGAGGCGTTTCGAATTTCCACCTCACCTTCGATGACCACGCCCGCCGCGATCTCGATCAAGCCATTGATTTTGAGAGAGTGGCAATGAATCAAACTGGGCACACCCAAGGCCTCGATTTGCTCGACCAATTTGTAATCGTCCGAAAGCACGATCACCGGCGGCACTCCCGCGCGCGAAGCGTGAAGGCGGACCTGGCCGTCGGCGAGAACCTCGTAGGCATCGGAGCGCAGGGCGAGCAGATCGGCGGTGGTCTTCACCGGCGCGAAGCGGCTGCGCGGCACTTCGATGGCGGTGGAGCCGGCGAAACACTCGATCGCGGCGCCCATCGCAATCTCTAACTGGATCACGGCGGTCGAATTTTTATCGCGCGGATCGACGGTCTTGTTGTTGCGGATCATCGGCAGCGGCAGAACGCCGGAGTCGGCGGCGAGTTGCTCTTTGAGGAGATCCAAGCGGAGCCAGAGGCTGTTGGTGTTGAAGTAGCGGTGGCGATCGATGTCTTGGAAAGCGTCGCTATCGGCATCGGGGCATTGGGCGACTTCGCGCAGCAGCAGCCTGCCATCCGATTTCCGGACTGCGAGATGGCCGCCCTTGCGGTCCGCAGCGGTGCGGCGGGTGACTTCCATCAGAAACGGCGCGCCGGAATCGGCGAAATGCCGGAGAATCGCCGGGTCTAAAATCGCGCCGAGATTGTCGGAATTTGAAACAAACGCGTATTTCACGCCTTCCGCCAGCAAGCGATCCAGCCAGCCGCTGCCGACCAGCGCCGGATAGAGATCGCCGTGGCCGGGCGGGCACCACTCCATCTCGGGATCGGCGGGCCACGCGACCGGATCGAGGGTGGCGGCATCGATTTTCGGGATTTGGTTTTGCATCAGCTCGACCTCCGAGGCCTCGGCGAGTCCGGCATCGCGGTATTTTTCCAGATGCGCCAAGGTATCGGCGCTGGTGCTGAAACTGTTCATCAGCAGCAGACGGACCGGCGCGCCGCTGGTTTCGCGGAGGTCGAGGATTTGGCGGACCATCAAATCGAGGAAATTCACCCCGTCACGCACGGCAAGCAGGCTCTTCGGCCCCTGCAATCCCATGCCGGTGCCGAGGCCGCCATTCAGCTTGATCACCACCGCCTGCGCCAGCAACGCCGCATCCGCGGGCGCGCTCGCCGCGATGCTCTCAAACGAGGCAAGCCCGGTGGCGGGAGCGATGCTGTCCTCGGGGATCAACCCGGTTTCGTCGCGGAGCAGCGCCTCATAATTCCGGCGGAAAGCACGGATTGCGGCATCGCCCATTCCGGCGGCGGTCATCTTGTTTTCAAAAGCGGCGAAGTTTCCCATAAGTTCAGTCGAGTTTCGCCCCGATGCTGGCCCCCGATTCTGAACCGGTCACGCCGAAAATGTTATACTGCCGCGCATGATGATTTGTTGAAACGGGAGATGCTGCCGAAAGGAGCGCTGGCTTCAGCCGGCCCGGTTGATTTCGGCTCGCGCGATCCACTAGCCACGCCGGCTGAAGCCAGCGCTCCATTTCGCTCCGCGCAATCCACAAATCATGCCGCGTGTGAACAATACTACCAGAGCCCGTATTTGCCGTAGGCCATGATGTAAATGCCCATCAGCAGATTCGCGGTGGCGTGCATGACGACGCACGCGCCGAGGTTTTTGCTCCAGACGCAGAGGAGATAGGTCAGGCTGCCGTAAACAAACGCGCCAGCGTAGTCGGTGCTGCTGTGGGCCACCATGAACAGTCCGGTGACGATGGCGTAGGACAGCCAGCGGTGTTTGCCGAATGGCTGCTTCCAGTAGTCCCCTTCCCAATCGAGCACGAAGCGCATGATGAATCCGCGCCAGAAGATTTCCTCGACCAGCGCCACCACGACGACCGCCCGCAGGAAGCGGAAGCTGAGCGATGCCCAATAAGCGACCGGGTTTTCAAACAGCCCTGGATCGAAACCCTCCTTGCGCTCCTCGAAACCTAACATCCCGAGCCAGCCGTCCGGCTTCCCGGTGAGGCCCCAGGCATCGTAAAGCGTGGTGGGCAACAACCAGAAACCGATTCCAACAGCGCCGAAAACAATACCGACCAGCGACCATTTCAGCGACCAGTTGAAGGTATAACTCCGCCAGAAGTGAATCAGAAATCCCAGCGCCACCAGCGTCTGGATCGGATAGACAATCTGCGACGGCTGCTGCCGCCACCAAGGCGCGTCCGGGTGTTTCCATTCGATGGTATAACCGAGCACCATCAGCACCAACATGAAACTCATGAAGGCCACAAACGGAAACACGTGGGCCCGGGTGAGCCGCTCCGGATCCGTGATTTGTGGCCGCGAACTCATGCGTTTTCCAAACGACCGACAAAGCGCTCGATCTTGTCGGTGGCGGTGCGGATATCTTCGAAGGCGGTGGCATAACAGCAGCGCAGGAAACCTTCGCCGGAAGGACCGAACGCGCTGCCGGGAACGCAGGCGACGTTTTCCTCCTCCAGCAACCGCATGGCGAATTCCTTGCTGCTCAGGCCGGTGCTGCGGATGTCCGGGAACACATAAAACGCGCCGCCCGGAGTGTGGCAATCGAGGCCGATCTCATTGAGACGCTTGACCAGGAAATCGCGGCGCTGGTGATAGCTGTTGCGCATTTCGATCATCGCCGGCTTGCCGTTTTCGAGAGCTTCGATCGCGGCGTTCTGGCTCATGATCGGCGCGCAAAGCATCGAATATTGGTGGATTTTCATCATCGCTTCGATGATCGGCTGCGGCGCGCAAGCATAACCGAGGCGGAAGCCGGTCATGGCGAACGCTTTCGAAAATCCATGCAGCAGGATCGTGCGCTCCTTCATCCCCGGCAGCGAGGCGATGGAGAGGTGCTCTTCGGTTTCGTCGTAGCGCAGCTCGCTGTAGATTTCGTCGGTTAGAACAATCAGGTCGTGCTCGATCGCGAGCTTGGCGATCCCTTCGAGGTCCGCGCGCGAGGCGCAGGCACCGGTGGGATTGGTCGGGAAATTGATGAAAATGATGCGCGTCCGCGGCGTGATGGCGGCGGCCACCTTGTCCGGTTTCAGCGAGAATTCATCCTCCTTGGTGGTCACCACCGGCACCGCCACGCCGTGCGCCATGATGATGCTGGGGCTGTAGGAAACGTAGCAGGGCTCGTGGTAAATCACCTCGTCGCCGGGATTGAGCAAGGCGCGCAGGGCGATGTCGATGGCCTCGGAAACGCCGACCGTGACCAGCACCTCCGTGGCCGGATCGTAGCCGACGTGGAAAAAGTCATCGACGTAGCGGGCGATCGATTTCCGCAGCGAGAGCAGGCCGAGGTTGGAAGTGTAGGTGGTTTGGCCCTTTTCCAGCGAGTAGATGGCCGCCTCGCGAATGTGCCATGGAGTGACGAAGTCGGGCTCGCCCACGCCCAGCGAGATCACATCGTCGCGGCCTTGTACGAGTTCGAAGAAGTCGCGGATCCCGGAACGCGGGATGGAGGCGACGTTGGTTGCGATTTTCGCTTGGTAGTCCATGGGAAACACCGCCGGCGGCGGGCCGGAATTTCAGCGGGATCAAGCCGTGGCGTCAATCCCCGGGCGGGGATTTGTTTGAAGGGGCGACCTTCCGCCCGGCCTGCTTGGCCGAGAACCGTAACCCGGTTCTTTCCCCACGCGTAATCGACGCCGGAAGGGATGGACCCACGGTGGGGTTCGAAGGATGTTTCGAATAGACCCGGGGTAGGCTCTGCGAGCCAACCCCGGGCTGTGGGACGGAATCCCGTTGGGACAAATATTTCTAGCTCCGCGATGACCCAGCTCGCTGGTATCTGTGGTTGCGGCGTCTCGCGGCAAGGTCGTGGGTTCGCTACGGCGGGACGCCGCAGCCACTGCGACCTGAAGCGCGCAGAAAAATTCCCGGAGCGGTTTTTCCTGTTGCAAACCAGTCTCAATTGACGATCCTGTGCGGCAGATGGCACACGCACTTGCAGCC
>JBIPND010000244.1:0-5421 GCA_044374015.1 Luteolibacter sp.
CCGAGGTTCAGCCCGAGGGCCGCGCCGACGATGTTCACATTGCCGGCTGTGATGGTGAGCGTGTCGAAGTTGCTGCCCGGACTGGTGGTGGAGAGAGCGCCAAGGTCCCATTGATAGGTTCCCGCGAGAGTCAGTCCGCTATTGAGCGTCAGATTGCCCGCGCTGGTCCCGGGCTTGAGGAAGGCACCGGTGCTGACATTCACCGCGCCGGCGATGATCCCGGGACCGGCAAGCGTGGCACCTGTCTCGATACTAACAAAACCACTGCCGGTCGCCGAGCCGCTGCCATTGGTGACCCGCAAAGTTCCGCTGTTTTTCACCACCGTGCCACCGCTGTAGGTATTGGCGTTGGAGAGCGTCCAGGTGCCGCTGCCACTTTTGGTGACACCCAGGCCGGTTCCACCGATCTCGCCAGCCAGTTCGCCGTTTCCCGCACCGAGGAGTTCCAAGCGGGGAGAGGTTCCTGCGCCGCCGATGCCGACATTACCCGTGAGTGTCAGGGTTTGCCCGACCACGGTGTTTTCGATGAGGCCACCGTGGCCGGTGGTGCCGCTGGTGGTGTTGATGGTGATGGCCCGATCGCTGGCCCCGCCGTTGGCCCCGGTAAACCGCAGGGTTCCAAATCCGCCGCTGCTGGTTTGCCCCAAAATAATGGAGCTTCCTTGCCCGAGAGCGGATGGCGTGCCGCCGTTTGAGATCGAGTTCACACTCACCGTCCCCTGCGCCACCGTAACCGAGCCGGAAAACGAGTTGGCCGCGTTGGTCAGGGTCAGTGTGCCGTATTCGGTGCGATAGAGCTGGCCGCTGCCGATGGCAATCAGTCCGGTTTCGGTAATGCTGCCCGTGCCGCGAAAATTGATTTTTCGATCAACTCCGGTGATACCGCCAGTGAGGGTGAGCGCGCTGGCACTATCATTCCGGATCGTGGCGGTCGCGGTCAGATTGAAAACACGGTCGCTTGTCTTGGTCCCGCCGGTGTAGATCAATGTGCCGCCCAGATCGATGGTGCCGCTGGCCGCATCGGCGGGTGCGCCGAGGGCGCTGCTGGCCGCGCCAACGCTGCCGAGGTTATTGATGCTCACCGTTCCGGCGGAGATGATCGTCTTTCCGGTATAGGTGTTAGCGCCGGATAGGGTGAGCGTGCCGGAGCCATTCTTGGTCAGGCCGGCGCTGCCGATGAGTCCGGCGCTGATCGTGGCGGATAGAGTTCCGGTGTCGATGGTCGGCGTGGTGCCGGCAAGGTTGAGTTTTGCGGTGCCGCTGGCGGGGCCGGCGATGATGTAGCCGGTGGTGCCGAAGGTGAGGTTGTTGACGTTGATGTTGGTGGAACTGGTATTCAACGTCAGGGTTCCGGCGCTGCCGGCGAGTTGGGCGCTGTCGGTGTTAGCCACGGTATTCGTCCACGTGGCAAGTGTGCCGCCCGCGCTGCCGCTGGCCCATAAGGATGAGGCGGTGTCCCAGACACCGGTGCCGCCGCTGCCCGCGGCACCACCATTTGCGTCCCAGTAAAAGGACGTGGCGGACGCGAACGGCATCGCGAGGAGTGCGGCACTTGAGAGAGCTAGGGTTGTGGGTTTCATGATTCTGGGTTGGGGATCCCGCCGCTTTGGACCCGGGTAAGAAGCTCGCGCGAGGCCAAAAGATCACCGGGCTGTTGCGTCGCAAAGATGGGTCCCTGGGCCGACCCTGGCGAGTGGCGGCCTGTCGTCCATTCGGACGACAGGGTCTGTTTCCATCGGGTTACGGCATTCTAAAGGCGAAGCAGACCTTGCTCCATGGCGAGCGTCACCGCCCGGGTGCGGTCGGGCGCACCGAGCTTCGCGAGAATCCGGGAAATGTGGGTTTTGATCGTCACCTCCCCGACCCCGAGCGTGTCGGCGATTTCCTTGTTGGTCCGGCCCTGCGCGACCCAGCCCAGCACTTCGATCTCCCGCTCGCTGAGCCGGACGTAAAGTTTGTGCTCGGCAAGCTTGGACACCAGCGGTAGCGGAAGAAAATGGCCGCCGGCCGCGACCGCACGGATCGCGGTGATCATCTCCCCTTGATCGCTGGATTTCGGCAAATAACCCGACGCCCCGGCATCCAGCGCGCGTTGGACATCCTCCGCCGTCTCATTGATCGAGATCACGATGATGCGCGCCCCCGGGTGCCCGGCCACCAGGGTGCGGGTGACTTCGACGCCGTGGAGGTCGGGCAGCATCCCGTCCATCAGGGTGACGTCGGGAAGTAGTTTGGGATATAAATCCAAGGCTTCGCGGCCATTTCGCGCTTCGCCAACGACCTGCATGTCACTTTCCTGCGACAGAGAGCCGAGCAACCCGACCCTTACCATGAAGTGGTCGTCAACGATGAGAATACGGATGGGTGGAACGGTCATGAATTCATGTGAGGCGGGTGGGACAAAGTGAGTTCAACGCGACAACCCGCGCCCGGAGCACCGACGATGGAGAGCTCCGCGCCGATCCGGATGGCCCGCTCTTGAATTCCGAGCAATCCGAAATGCATCTCGTTCGAATGCGTCGCCGAAGGCGCGGCGAAACCTTGGCCATCGTCACGAATACTCAGCAGGGTGAGATCCGGCGTCATTTCTAGCAGGATCCGGATGCGGCTGGCATTGGCGTGCTTGAGGGCATTGGTCAGAGCCTCCTGGGCCACCCTCAGGAGTTGGAAATCGACGCCGGTCGGCAGCGCGCGGTTTTCCCCGATCACCTGCACCTCGACCACCGGGCCTTGCGAGCTGGAAACGCCTTCCGCCATGGTCCGGAGCGCCATCCCCAAGCCGTGGGATTCCAGCACTTGGGAGCGCAGATCCCACACCGAACGCCGAGCTTCGAGGCGGGTGTGACGGAGCATCCGGCTGGCGATATCCATCGCTGCCGAAGCGAGGTCGGGGCTGGTGCGCAAGGCTTTTTTGGCGCCGTCGAGTTGCATCGCCACGCCGACGAGTTGCTGCTCGAGCGTGTCGTGCAAGTCGCGGGCCAGGCGGTTGCGCTCGGTGCTCACTGCCTCACCGCGCAAGCTCGCGGAGATGACACCCAGTTGCCGGGTCACCCGCCGCCGCAGCTGCCAGCCCCAAGTGAGTGCCGAGGCGACCGCCAGCCCTGCGCAGCCAAGCGCCACGCCCAGCCGCTGCGGAGTCCACCATGAGGGGACCGCGATCACGGCGATATCGGCCGGCCCGCGCAGCAACACCTCCACCCGCGGGTGGTCGGGGATGCCACTGGGAAAGGGCTCGGGATCAAAAACAAGCTGGGCAATCCCGGTCACCATCAGTTTGCTGCCGTTGCGGAGATTTTCCAAAGCGCGTGGATTCGCGGTCGCCAGGCTGGCAAGCAGGATTGAGCGATCGGTCGCGAGGACCAGGTCATGTTGGCCAGGGACGCTGTCGAGAGATTCCACCAATCTGGCTTCGAAGCGGATCAGCCGGCGGTCGAAATCGCCGCGATTGCCAATCAGGTTGGCGGTGGACCAGGTCGCGTAGATGTCCAAAATCTCCTCGGGTTGGATGTCCACCGGGGGGACCTTCGCCCTGCCGCCGGTGGCTCTAACCACGGCTTCGGTCAAAGATCGGTTCTTTTGACTTTCGTCCAGAAATCCAGCCACTTGGACGCGGTCACCGACCTGCAGCGGGTCGCTGCCGCGCATTTTCACCCGGATCCCGGTCACGCCGTTTTCGAGAAACAGCACATTTCCGGGAGCGGCATAGGTCACCGTGCCCTCCACCCGCAGGCGATGGGCATCGAGTGGCTCGCTGCGGAATTGGCCGATGTTCTCCAGCGACACTTCGGGAGCTTCGAATGGGCCCGACACCGGGGGTTTCTCAATCCGCAAATCCGCCGCGCCGTTGATCGAGAGGATCGGCATCAGGAATTCGCCGCGCGGATTGAAATAGGCGAGCGAAACGCCGGTGAGGCAGACCTCGGCATCCACCAGGCCAACAGGATCGGGAATCGCCGCAACTGGAGCCGACGCCATGAACTGCCCGGGATTGGCGTTCATGATCAAGGTCACCTCACCCGGTCCGATTCGAAATCCTTGGACCACCCCGCGGACCGCGAGTCGCTGGCAATCCTCCGCCCCCGCGAAAAACCGTGAGCGCTCCATCGGCCGGGCGGGTGGAAGCGCCTGCTCGCCGACAATCCGCAGCACACGCGGCAGGATCGGCACGGAAAATCCGCCGCGGTCGGTCACCCCTTCAAGTTCCACAGTCATGCCCGGGCGCAGCCGGGCGAACGTGGCGTCGTCGCCCTGCCACAAGCCACGTTCACGCGCCAAGTTCATCATCACGTAAATCCCTGCGGTATCGTCCTGAATGACAAACCCGAGGTTAGACCGCCAAGTCACGCCTCCACGCAGGCGAACCGGCAATCCCGCAGCCGCTTCCTGCGGCGGAAGATTGCGAATTGCGGCGACGCTCGCAAGCGCCTCGGGCATCCCGGCGGCGTGACTCGACGCAGCATGAAACAGGCAACCGAGGCCAGCCGTGCGAACCAGCGTGCCCATCCAGTGGATCAAGTGATTGCCTTGATGAAAGATCACAAATCGCCCCCTCGGGCAGTTCACTCCTAAAAGACCGGTTCTGCCAAGACGAGCAAATTCACCCGCCCGCACCGCGGTCGGGCTCGCAGGAAGCGCCCGGGATCCGGCCCCATCCGCGGGGAACAAGCGCCACCACCGGAAATTCATTGCGTCACCCTGAGGCGGACAAACCATTTGGATTTGCCCGTGGCTGGAAGGGTGACGGTGACCGTGTCGAGCGCGGTATTCGGAGAGTTTTCGGCAATCCCAACCGGGGAAACGCCGGGAGCCGCACCGATCACGTGACTGCCCCAAACCGTCAGGTCTTCACTGAACTCCACCACCAGCGAGGTATCCTGCTCGGACAAATCGCTGCGGGTGAAGGTGACAATGTAGTTAGAACCGATCTTCGCGCCCGCTGGCAGGATCGCCGCGGCATCATTCGCCGCCGGGTTGCCGCCGAGCACATATTCGATTAGATTGTTGATCCCGTCGCCATCCGGATCGCTGTTCTGGTCCTGATCGCTCGCCGCCAATCCAAAGCCGGTGATCCATGAACCGTAGGCAACCAGGGAACCCGTCGTCACATTCACCACGCCAGTGCCGGAGAACCGCGTGTCATCGACGTGGGTCGCATTCGAAGCACTCGAACCCCAGGTGCCCATCGCTTGCGGCACCGCACCGAAAAACAGCCGGTTCACGGTTTCGCTGCCGGAGACCGAGATTTTGCCGTTGTCGTTCACGTTGCCGTCCGCCGGGCCGTAAATCACCAGCCTGTTGGCATCGGCGATCGAAGAACCTGTGAGGGCCAGCGTACCGCCGTAAACGGTGGTGGTGCCGGTGTAGGTATTGGCTCCCGACAGCGTCCAGGTGCCAGCGCCCCCCTTGGAGATGCCAAGACCG
>JBIPND010000245.1:0-5408 GCA_044374015.1 Luteolibacter sp.
ATTCACCTCACGGCCGCACGGCCAGTTAGCGGCGGTCATAGACGCGCCGCTACAGGGCGCATGGGCCGCTTGTAGCGGCGTCTCTATGAGCGTCGTGCCAATGAGCCGCGCGGAGCATCTTCATTGGCTTTCCCCTTCACCTCACGGCCGCGGGGCCGGTTAGCGGCGGTCACAGACGCGCCGCTACAGGGCGCATGGGCCGCTTGTAGCGGCGTCTCTATGAGCGCCGATGCCAATGCCTGGCGAATCTGGGGCGCCGCGCGTTCCCATCCGCACGGCGATCATAGACACGCCGCTACAGGCGTTCCCTGCGGCAAAGTTCATCCCGTCGTTGTCAGCCCATCGGCGGTGCGTGCTCTTGTCGCGGGGCCAATGGGCGGAGAAAGTTAGAGGGGCTGCGCACTTTTCTTTCTCGCTCCATTGGCTTGGCGGACAGAATGTCCGCCCTCCTTATTTTTTGCGGATGCGCCAGATTTCGCAGAGCTGGTTGCGCTCCGGGATGCGGCTGCTGAATCGATCGGTCTGGCCGAGATAGACGGCTTGCACGAGCTGTCCCGGGCGTTTCAAGGCGGAATACAACTCGGCGACGGCGGTGGCGCGGGCCGATGAGAGTTTGGCGTTGTTATCGACGTTGCCGGTTTCGGATGCGTATCCGACGACGAGCAGGAGATCGCCATCAGGGACCTCGCTGACCAGGCCGCGGACCATGTCCTCGTCGGCCGGGGTCAGGCCTGCGGAGCCGGTGGCGAAGGGCAGGGTGTGAAGCACGCTGGCCCCGAGCTCGACGCCGAGATTGCTGTAAGAAGTGGTGAGGTCAGAATCGGGGCGGCCTTCAAGCTCGCGCAGACTGCGGAAAAGCTGCACGGCGGCGGGCAGCAGTTCGTTTTCGGAACTGGCGAACAGTTTGGCATTGGTTAGATCACCTTCGAGTTGTTTGACGCGGGCTTCGAAGAAATCCTTGGCTCTGAGTGCTTCCTCAAGCCGGCGTTCGAGAACTTGGTAATCTTCTGGCGATACGCCGGCGGAGGTGGTCTTGAGTTTCTCCAAAGTCGCATTGAGTTCATCGGCGAGGGCGTCGCGCTGGGATTTCAAGTTGGCGAGGTCAGAGCGCAGACGCTCGCCGTCGGAGCCCTCGACGAGCGCGCGGCCGAGTTCGGTCTGGAGGCGGGAGTTTTCGGCGGCGAGGGTCTGGCGGAGTTGTTCGGAGCGGAGCCACTCGGCGTTCTTGGCGGTGATTTCCGAGTCCTTTTCCGCGAGCATTTCCTGAAAGCGGCCGGCCAGCGCGACCAAGGTGTCGGCGTCGGATTTCAGGCGGGTGGCGATGTCGTCGATCGGTTCCGAGGCTCCCTCAAGCGGTGCGAGACCCAGGGCGATGCGCTGGCGGTTCAGTTCATTGCGGCGCGCGTTGACCTCCGCTTGTAGATTGGTGAGGTCCGCGGCGCTGACGGACGATTGATTGGACATGGCACCGCGAATCGCGACGACGATCAAAATTCCAAGCAACGCCATGATCACGAAAATCAAAGCGGCGGCCGGCGGCAGCTGGATCTTGGAGGACGTTTGGGACGCATCCGCCTCATCGGTTTCCACGAATGCGGGATCTTCTATTGGCGATTTCTCATCGGACATGCACGAACTTGCTCAGCAGCCCGCCCGGGTGTCAATCCACGGCAAAGGCGCGGGCGGCTATTTCCCGCCCGCTGTTTCAGCGCACCGGGATGAGGCGCAGGAAATCCGTTGGCAGGTCGAAGAGGTAATCCGGCTCCGAAGCGGCCAGCGATGCCCGGGAATTGAAGCCCCAGGTCACGGCGGCGATCGGGATCCCGGCTTTTTGCGAGGCTTTCACGTCGCGGAGTTCGTCGCCGATGTAGAGCATTTCGCCGGGGTGGAGCGAGAAGGTTTTGCGGATCGCCTTGAGGTGCTTGGCCTTGCCGGTGAGCTTGGAGGTCGAGGAAATGAAGTCGAACTGGTCGCGCAGGCCGTGGGTTTTGAGGAACAAATCGACGTTGGCGGTGGCGTTCGAAGTGAGGATGCCGAAGCTGTCCACGTGGCGGCGGAGCTCGATGAGGACCTCGCCGATGCCTTCGATCAGCTGCAGTTGGGTGATATTGCCGCGCATCATGCCGGTGCCGCGCGTGATCAACGCCGGGACGCGGCGTTTCGGGATGTTGAGGTGATCCAGCAGCTCCTTGAGCGAAAGATGCCGGAGTTCGGCCAGCTCATGTTCCTCGACCTGCCGGATGCCATAATCGGGGGCGATTTGATTGAAGATCCGGCGTGTCTCGCCGAGCGTGTCGGCGATGGTGCCGTCGAAATCGAAAACGAGGGTGCGGTAATTCATCGGAGAGAAGTTCATGAACCACAAGCGGGGGGGTTAGACCAGCGGCAAATTCGGGTGAATGTCCGCCTCAAGCGGCGAACTCTCGCCGGCGAGGTGCCGCAACAAGGCGGCAAATGCGATCATCGCGGCGTTGTCCGCGCAGAACTCCGGCGAGGCCACCGCAAATTCGAAATTTTCGCGCCCGCAGGCGTCGCGCAGGGCGTCGCGCAGGGCGAGATTCAGGCTGACGCCACCTGATAGAGCGACCCGCCTGCGGCCGGCCTGTTTGGCGGCGCGCAGGGTTTTTTTTACCAGAATCTCGATCACCGCCTGTTGGAAAGACGCGGCGAGATCCGGCAGCGAAAATGCGCCGGCCCCGCGCTGCAGCGTGTAAAGCACCGCAGTTTTCAATCCGGAGAAGGAA
The DNA here is from genome assembly GCA_044374015.1 of Luteolibacter sp. Taxonomy (GTDB): domain Bacteria; phylum Verrucomicrobiota; class Verrucomicrobiia; order Verrucomicrobiales; family Akkermansiaceae; genus Luteolibacter. Next base: position 2,745 of record JBIPND010000245.1, read on the forward strand.
AAATCCAGATGCGGCTCGTGCAGCATCGAGCGCGGGAAATCATAGGCTTTCGGATTGCCGCCACGCGCCGCCTTTTCAATTTCCGGGCCGCCGGGATACGGTAGGTCTAACATTTTTCCGACCTTGTCGTAGGCCTCCCCCGCCGCGTCGTCGCGGGTGCCGCCGAGCTTTTGATAGAGTCCGGGGCCCTCGACATCCAACAGCAGCGTGTGGCCGCCGGAAACGATCAACGCGACGTGCGGAGGCACCGAAGTCTGCGAGAGGAACGGCGACAGCAAGTGGCCTTCGAGGTGGTTGATCCCGAGAAACGGCTTGCCTGTCGCGCATGCCATTCCTTTGGCCGCCGTGCTGCCGATCAATAAAGAGGAGGCCAAACCAGGGCCGGTGGTGGCGGCGAAGGCGGCGAGATCCGCCATCCCGACCCCGGCGGCGGCGAGCGCTTTTTCGACCAAGCCGCGCAAGTGCAGCGAGTGATTCCGCGAGGCCAACTCGGGCACCACGCCGCCGTGCTCGCGGTGAAGCGCGATCTGCGAGGAAATTTCCGAAGCCAGGACTTCGGTCGCCTGCCCCACGGAGCCGCGCACGATCGCGACCGCGGTTTCGTCGCATGAAGATTCGATTGCCAGGAGCAGTGCCACGCCGGGGTTCTTAGCGGATGCGCCCGGCGAAACCCCAACAAAAAATGCCGCGCGCGGCATTTTCACGCATCCTCCATGGATTCGTGAACAACTTGCACCGGATCGCGAGACTCCCGGCTGGCGGGGTCTGCGCAAAAGGAAAAAATCCTCAAACGAGACTCACCGGGTGCGAAACCCCGTCCTCATCGAGGATGAAAAACTCAACCGCTCCTCGTTTCACAAAACCGAGCGCCTCCCTCAGATCATCGTTCAGTTGCGGGGAAATGCTGGTGAGTTGACCACTCGCCGCCCCTGCGGAATCCACCAACGGCCCCGCCTGCGCCGGAGTGCCGGCGGCGAGGGTGAAGCGGGCCAGCCGCTTGTTGACCTTGCCCGCCGACTTGATCCGGGAAATGACCTCCTGCCCGATATAACAGCCCTTATGATAGGAAATGTCCGTCTCATCAAGGCGGGCTTCGGGCGGCAGCATGCCTTCCAACAATTCGCGCCCCCAGGCCGGCACACCGTTGGAAATCCGCAAAGCTTCCAGCGCGTCCCCGGCAAGGGTTGAAACTCCGGATGGAAAGACGACTTCCAGGTCCGTTGGAATCCACCAATCCACCCCGGCGATCCCGAACCGGTTCGCCTCCCGCGCCATCACTCCGGCGGGGGCCTCCGCCACCGGTCCGGTGAAATGCACCAACCGGTATTTACCCGTTAGGTCGGCGACCTCCACCTCATCGGCGATCAGATAGCGGGTCAGCCGCGCTTCGAGCGCCTCGGCCCATTCCGCCAGCCCCGCCACCCAAAGCGCGTCTTCCGGCCCTGCGGTTAGATCCACCCGGAATTGCAGCCGGCCTTTGGCGTCCGTCACGCAGGACGGCAGCGAAACTGCGGTGCCGGGCAGGCGGCGCACATCCTGTGTCACCTGGCCGTTCAGAAAGCGGACGGCATCCGGACCGCGGAATTCCAGCACGGCGGGAGATCCCAGATCGATCCGATAGACTTCGCTCATGAGGGGTCGAGGTAAGGTTTGGCGAGCGCCGAAAAATCCAGATCCCCCAGGCCGGCGTCGGAAAGTTCGCCCATGCGCTTGGAGACCGCGCCGATGGCCGGAGCATGCAGCCCGGCGGATTCAGCGAGGCTGAGCATGTAGCGGCTGTCCTTTGCCATGTTAGACAGGGAGAAGTGGGTTTCGTAATCCCCTGCGGCCATCATCGGCAGCTTCATCGCCGCGAGCACGGAGCCGCTGGCATTTTCCGCAACCGCCCGGGTCAGGCAATCGGCGGCGACTCCATGATGCGTGGCAATCGCCAGCGCTTCTGCCAGGGCCTGCACCGTGCATGCGGAAATCAGGTTGGTCGCGAGTTTCATCACGGTCGCCGTTCCCACGGCGCCGCAGTGAAGTTGGCCGCGCGAGGTGATGTTGAGAAATGATTCCATCTCTGCGGCCAGCGCCTCGTCGCCGCCGGTGTAGTAAAACAATTGTCCGCTCGCGGACGCCAGCTTGCTGCCGGTGAACGGGGTGTCGAGAAACCGGCAGCCGTGTTCCCGGCACATCGAGTCGAGCCACAGCGTCGTTTCCAGATCCAGCGTCGCATGGTTGAGCACCACCTGATCGCTTGTTAGGGAAGGCGCGATCCTGCGGAAAATCTCGCGCACCGCCGGGACATCCTTCAGATAGATGGAAATCACCGCCGCCTCGCGGACCGCCTCTTCCGGCGTCCCAGCCTCGCCCGGCAGGCCCTTCGGCGTGCGGTTCCAACAAGCCACCTCCCATCCTGCGTCCGCCAGCCGGGAGGCCGCGCGCGATCCGATGATGCCGAGTCCGAGTACGGCGGCGCTTCGTCCGTTAGGAAAACTCATTGTTGGCGCTTGAGTGCGAGTTCCACCAGCTGGGCGGCGATCTTGCGGATCTCCTTCATCATTTCCGGTGTCGGATTTTTGCCATCCTCCAGGGTCATTTCCGTGCGCAGGCCTGCGAGCAGATCGCGCATCGCCACATAGTTCGGGCGCTCGGAAATCCGGGGTTCGAGGCCGGCCACCG
>JBIPND010000246.1:0-5403 GCA_044374015.1 Luteolibacter sp.
TTTTCAGCAGATTCAACCGGATTCCCGGAACCAAAAGGGGACCATCCGAACGAAATGCTCAAATGGCCCTTGGATCGGGAATACTGAGAATGGAGACCGGCGTTTCTGCAGGTCTCCAAGGACTCAAGTCCGGGTTACGGCGTCACTTCCGAGACCCGGAAGAACTTGCGTGGCGGAGTCAACGTATCGGTGACCGCGAAGGCGGCACCATTCCCAGTCACCGGACCGCCGAAGTCCGACCAGTTGACCAAGTCGGTGGAGGACTTGACCTGATAAGTTCTGCCAGGGGTGGCGGTGGGTACTTTCGCAGTAGGCCAGCTGACCTCCACAGCAGCTGCCGTGGTGGCGGCAATCGTGGTGCTGGTGCTTTGGGTAATCACCAGTCCGGTGTCGATCGAAACGTCGTCGAACAAGGTCACCCAATGGATGCCGGCGTCCGCGCCCAAGGGCAGGAGGAAACCGACCGTCACAGTTGCGGCTGCGGCTGGTGTTGTGATCGACTGCGTCACCTTCGTCCAAGATGAACCGATGGCGGCGGTATTGATGTTGGTGAACTTGTTGCCCGTTGGATCGATCAATGCTCCGAATTCGTCGAAGTAGAAGAGCGAATACTGGAGGCCGGCACCACCCGTTTTCACCGGGATGGAGAGGTGGAATGAGAAATTATAATTCTTTGCCGGCTCAACGGCGAATTGGAGGCTGCGAACTTCCGAACTGCTGGTAGAAACCACCGCGTCGAAGGCCAGCATCGACGAGCCAGTGTGCGGGGCAACCGACCCGTAGGAGGAAACGACTCCCACGGTGTTTCCTTCTGGCACGCCTTGGGTAAGCACCCAGCCTTCCGCCCCGACAGGCGAACCATCCAGGTCTTCAAACCCCGGATTGAACGCCACATTGTCATAGATCGTAGGAGTGATCTCCTGAACTTGATAGAACGGGGCCTTGACCGCCTGGTAGATCGAATTTCCAGCGCCGCCGGAAATGGGAGAACCGATGTTGGAGTAAGAGCCGACAAGACCGGTGGTCGAGGACTGGGGCTGATAGGAATTGTCCGAGTTTGCCGTCCAGCTGACGTTGGTGCCGTTCGCGATCGCTGCGGCAAAGGTGTTGACGATGCGGATATTGTCATAGCCGACGCTGGAATTCGGACCCCAGAGCGGCACGAGCTTGACGGCGGTGACTCCCAATGGAATCGGCACGGAAAACGTATAGGTCGCCCATTCGGCGCCCGAGCCGCTCATTGCGGGATACATGTCTCCGGTACTACCTCCGGGCCCACCGACGAAATCGACCTTGAATCCGCCGATGTTGCGTTGGTTGGTGGTCGCCTCGATTTTCATGTCGATGGCGAAGGTGGCAGTGGTGCCGGCGATAAGGGGCAACTGACCCGAGGGTCCGATGGTGAGTGGGGCATCTCCGTTCCCCACCCAAATTCCCCACTGGCCGCCGTTGGCATCCATGACGCCGTAGCCGCCCGGATTACCGCCGGTTGACGGATAGTCGAATGACGTCGGACCGACGGCTGCCCAACCTGCTCCGCCCGGGATCTCAAACCCCGGGTTGGGAATTCCTGGAATCACCGGTGGTGGTGGAACCGCCCCGTTTTCCACCCGGAAGTTGTCAAAGCCAACAATTGAATTCGGGCCCCACAATGGCACAATCTTGATGCCGGTGACCCCGGCAGGAATCGCAATCGTGTAGGTGTAGGTCTCCCAAGTACTGCCATCGCCAATTCTGGCCTTTCGAAGGTCACTAGTGGTGCCACCTGGCCCCCCCACGAAATCGATTTTAAAGCCACCGATGTTGGTGCCGACGGCACCTTCAATCCGCATGTCTTGCTTGAAAACATAAGTATTCCCGGCGGAAATACCGGGTAAGACTGAGCCATCGAGAGGGATTGCGGCATCGGCATTGCCGACCCAGATCCCCCATTGTCCATTGGTGGCGTTCATGATTCCATAACCGCCAGGGTTACCGCCACTGGCCGGATAGTCGAAGTCAGTGATTGGTCCATTTTCGGTCCAGCTCGTGGCACCGGCGGAGAAGTCGCCATTGGGCATTGGCACCTCTGTTGCGTTTGCGCCTCCTGACGCGCCGAGCAGGGCGCAGAGGGCTAGGGTTTTAATTAATGAGTTCATTGGGGTTTCGTATTTTTTGGGGTTTTGGGGTTTAGAGGGATGCGGAGCAGTCGGTGAACAAACGGCGGGGATGCCATGGCGCAATTCGAGATTTGATCCGAACCGTGCAATTTCATGCAACCATCGCCGGTATGAGTAGCGGATCTTCCCGAACTGTCGAGCAATTTAATGCAATTAAATGAAATTTTGATTTCAAGGGCACAAATTTTAAGCAACTCGGAGAGTTGCCGCCTGTCACGGGGTGAAGGATTCAGACTCCGGTTCAGGACTGTTTTCACGCGACCCACCACTCGATTCCCCATTTGCGTGGATCCCCGAAACAGTCCTTGGCAGCGCGGGCGGGATGGCTAGTCTGGCGACCTTGACGTGATTTTCGGAGATCTATCCGATCATCGCCCGCCTTGAGGCCGCCCGGTGGCCTGTCTCCAACAACCGAAACCTAACAAAAACGACGATCATGTGGCGGCTCTTCAAAGAATTCCTCCAGTTCCTGCGCGAGGAGAAAAAGTGGTGGCTGGTGCCGCTGGTGATCCTGCTCCTGCTGCTGGCGACCGTGATCGTGTTCACCGGCGGTTCGGTGCTCGCGCCGTTGATGTATCCGTTTTTGTAAACCATCTCACGTGCGGCATATTCTCGGCATTTCCGCTTATTATCATGACTCCGCAGCCGCGCTGCTGAGTGACGGCACGATCATCGCCGCCGCCCAGGAGGAACGCTTCAGCCGCAAGAAAAATGATGAGCGGTTCCCGCGCAACGCCGTCGCGTTCTGTCTGAAACAGGCCGGACTGACCGAATGCGACCTGGATGCGGTGGTGTTTTATGACAAACCGATCATCAAGTTCACCCGCCTGCTCGAGTCCTATCTGGCGGTGGCCCCCGGCGGATGGCTGACGTTTCCGCGGGCGCTCCCGTCATGGCTGGGGGAAAAACTCAATTTGCCCAACACCCTGCGTTACGAAATGCCCGGGCTGCGGCCTCAATCACCGGTGTTGTTCACCGAACATCACCAGGCGCACGCCGCCAGCGCCTTTTTCCCCTCGCCCTTCGACGAGGCGGCGGTGCTGACGGTGGATGGCGTCGGCGAATGGGCGACCACCACGATCGGCTTGGGACGCGGCAATGATCTGGACATCCTCAAGGAGCTGAAATTTCCGCACTCGCTCGGCCTGCTTTACTCGGCCTTCACCGCCTATTGCGGGTTCCGGATCAATTCCGGCGAATACAAACTGATGGGCCTGGCCCCTTATGGCGAACCGAGGTTCGTGAAGGTGATTTACGATCATTTGGTCGATGTGAAGGATGACGGATCCTTGCAACTGAACCTCGACTACTTCCATTTCCTGCGCGGCCTGCAGATGACCAACGCGAAATTTGATCGCTTGGTCGGCGGGCCACCGCGGCAGCCGGAAACTCCGGTGGAGCAACGGCACATGGACGTGGCGCGTTCCATCCAAACGGTGACGGAAGAAATCATGCTGCGACTCGCCCGCCACGCGCGCGAGGAGACGGGCATGAAGAACCTGTGCATGGCCGGCGGCGTGGCCCTCAACTGCGTGGCCAATGGCCGGATCCTGCGGGAGAAAATCTTCGAGCGCATCTGGATCCAGCCCGCCGCCGGCGATGCCGGCGGCGCGCTCGGTGCCGCGCTTGCCGTCTGGCACATGCACAAGGAATATCCACAACCGCGAATGATCGTTCAACCGGATGCGATGCAGGGCTCGTTTCTCGGGCCGGAGTTTTCGGATGATGAAATTGAAGCCGTCCTGCTCGACCACGACGCGGTCTATCAAAAAATGGACACGGATTCCCTCTACGACAGGGTGGCGGACTTGCTCGCAAGCGAGAAGATCGTCGGCTGGGTGCAGGGGCGCATGGAGTTCGGCCCACGGGCGCTCGGGCATCGGTCGATCCTCGGAGACCCGCGCTCGCCGCGGATGCAGTCGGTGCTGAATTTGAAGGTGAAGTTCCGGGAATCCTTCCGTCCCTTTGCCCCAGCCGTCCTGCAGGAACGCGCTGCGGAATTTTTCGAACTGGAGGTGGAGTCACCCTACATGTTGCTGGTGGCACCGGTCCATCCAAGGCAGCGACTGGAACCACCGCCGCCGGCGACCGGGATGGAACGACTCAAACAACTTCGCTCGCACCTGCCCGCCGTCACCCACGTGGACTACTCGGCCCGCGTCCAGACCGTCACGGCGGAGCAGAACCCGGTTTTCCACGCGATTCTCAAGCGCTTCGAGGCGAAGACCGGCTGCCCGGTGCTGATGAACACCTCGTTCAACGTGCGCGGCGAACCGGTCGTCTGCAGCCCGGACGATGCCTACCGCTGCTTCGTCAATACCGAGATGGACTACCTTGCGATCGGCAATTTCCTACTGGAGCGCGCCGCCCAACCCCACACCGGCGTGAAGCCCTCATTCCACCCCGTCCCCGACTAACCAACATGCTGCGGCTGTCCGAAAAACCGTTGGAATGGATCAAGTTCACCGCCGTGATCGGAGTGGCGATCAATGGCGTGCTCGGGCTGCTCTGGTGGAAAGGGGGGCTGCCTGTCGCAGTCTGTGTCGTGGCTGCGGGCGTGGCGGTTCTCGCTGTCATCGTCGCTGCGATTCGCCCGCATTGGTTCCGTGGGTTCTACCGAGGAGGGATGAACGTCAGTTTCCAGATTGGCCAGGTCATGGGCAAGGTGCTGCTGACCGTGTTCTTCTTCGCGCTCGTCACTCCCATGGGGCTGCTGCTGCGTCTGCTAGGAAAGGACCTGCTGCGGCTGAAAAAGACGCCCGGGCGGAAAACCTACTGGCAAACCGCCAAGACCAGCCGCGAGTTCGACCGGATGTTCTAGCAGGAGACTTCAACCTTCACTTGGTGGTTCTGCGGCTGCCGCCCCAGAAGACATGGTTGGTGCCACCGAACTTGTCGATCACCTGCATGTCTTTCATCGAAACGGTCTCGGTGTGTCCGTCGTAGAACGCGACCACCGCCTTGCCCTGGTGGCGATAGGCAATCTTGCTGTCACCGGTCTTACCCTCGACCGGCGATTTCTTCCAGAGAAAGCGGCCGCCGTAATTGGCGATCCAATCGGTGGCCGAGACGAACGCGAAGGATTCGCTGGGGTGCTTGACGCTGGTGATGGTGTGGGCCCGTGAGGTTCCGGGCTGTCCCCAACCGCCGCCGGGGACGTTTTCGTTGTTATAGGCGAAACTGGCGGAAATGCGGCTCCAGTATCTTTTCTTCGCCCGCACCACCACCGGGTCGAGAATTCCCT
>JBIPND010000247.1:0-5392 GCA_044374015.1 Luteolibacter sp.
CCGCCTCCTTGGAAAAGTTCTCCAGCGACCACCGGAAATTCTCCGCATCCTCGCCCTGCGAATGTCGTGGCGCGACCGTTAACGAATGCGTATCCCGGAAACAAAACTGCACCGGCAGGTTCTCCTTGATCACCACCTGCCGGTCCAGCCGGACGTCCCGCGCCAGATAGGTGATCCCAAAACCGCCGCTGCCGAGCACCCGCTCGATGATGAACTCCTCGACCCGGGTTCCGGGAGGGAGGGCTTGATTGCTGACGGGGGAGGATTCCATGAATGTCTTTCTCAAACCTGTATCTATCGGCTGGCAGCCCGCTTGCCAAGGGCGGAGTGCTCAATGCTGTCAGCTTCGTTCAAAAGAATCAGAAAATCGAACCGCAGATGAACAGGATGGACGCAGATGGACGCAGATGGACGCAGATGGACAGAGAGAAAAACCAATCTTGATCTGCGTTCTTGATCTGTGTCTATCCTGTTCATCTGCGGTTAAAAAAATCTTAATCTGACAGTATTGGGCGGATTTCGGTTTCCCCTGTTTCAAAGGCGGCGCTTGACGCTGGGCCGGAGAATTGGAGCGCCCATGAAATCGATTCCCTACTCTCGAAATGTCGGCCTTCGACCATACCACGTGGCTCGAATCTCCGCGCCGTTTTCCGCTCTCGCTCTCCATGCCTCTGGCGTTGAAGCAACACCCGCAAGTCTTGCCAATAGCCTTCGCCAAACAACCCGTTCTTATCCGGATTTGCCTTGTGAAACAACCCGTTTATTTCACAGCCCATCCATGCAGCCTGCGGTTTATCAGGATATGCAGGCGTGGCTGATGGACGTCCGGCGGAAGCCCTTGATTCTGCGGGGCGCGCGCCAGGCCGGCAAAACCTGGTTGGTCCGGGAATTGGCGCGCGGGAGGGTAGCATGCCTTGTGGAACACGCCCGCACTCGGCCATTTCCCCCGCTGGGAAACCCTCGCTCCCGGCATCCGTGGCGGCTTGAGCGAACAAATGGCCGCCCAGCAACTGCACCTGCTCAGCGGCGGTTTTACCCAGGACGGGCAGTTGTTCCATTGGCGGCGCGAAGGCGGCCGCAGCGGGGAAATCGACTACCTGCTCGAACTCCACGGCGCGATCCTCCCCGTGGAGGTGAAAAGCGGTGCCGCCGGCTCGATGAAAAGCCTCCACCAGTTCATGCACGACAAACGCCTGCCGCTGGCGCTGCGCCTCGACCGCAATCTTGCCAGCCTGCAAGCCATGGAGGTCTCCACCACCCAGGGCCAGCCGGTGCGCTACACGCGGCTCAACCTGCCGCATTATCTGTGCGCGTTTCTGGGGGAAATCATCCCGGGTTGAGGTAAACCGTGAACTCTGGACCACTTTCGGGCGCACGATCACCCTGCAAACACAACATTACGATGCATGATTTGCATGGAGAAACTTGGAGGTCGATCTACACATTAGAGCACCGGTAAGGAGCCACCACACTCCCTGTGGTGCTGGAGAATCTGGGGCCTTTGAAATGCGCGGAGCTCATCATCAATGACTTGCCATTCTCATCCACGACAAGAGTGTCGCGGCTCCTTACCGCTCTTGTTCCGCACGGGCGGCGCGTTGTTTTGCTGCCGCCTCGGCCTTGGCTGCGGACTCTTCTTTCTCCTCCGACTGTTTCTTGGCAAATTCCTGCTTTTCCTGCTCAAGCTGTGTGAGGCACGTTGTTCCGCACCCCTGCGGACGGGATGCGGACGGGATGCGCCGGATTGGGATGGGGGCGTAATTGTTCTTGTTGGTTGCCGGGATTTGCTGATGGTCGGGCGGAAATGTTGTGGGATCCGTCGGTCTATGGGTTGGCGTTGTTGGCCGCGTTCTGCATTGGCATGTCGAAGGCTGGTTTCAGCGGGATTTCGATGGTGTCAGTGATTCTATTGGCTGAGATTTACGGGGCCAAGGAGTCGGTCGGACTGGCGCTGCCGCTGCTGATTGCGGCGGATTTGATGGCGTATCCGGCGTTCTTGAAACACGGGTCGTGGCGGCCGGTGTGGCGGCTGTTAGGTCCGGCGCTGGTGGGGTTGGGCATCGGCTGGTGGATGCTGGCGGAAATCTCCAACGCCGATGCACGGCGGGTGATCGGCAGTTGTGTGCTGGCGATGGTGGGGTTGCAGGCGGTGCGGCGGTGGCGGCCGGAATTTTTTGATCGCTTGGCGGACTCGCAGGGTTTTGGCCTTGGCGCGGGGGTCATGGGTGGATTTGCCACCATGCTGGCAAACGCGGCCGGGCCGGTGGTGCAGCTCTATTTGATGGCGCGACGAATTCCAAAAATGGAGCTCATCGGCATCGGCGCGCGATTTTTCCTGCTGATCAATTTGATCAAGGTGCCGTTGAACGGGCGGTTGGCGCTGATCAATGAGGCGAGCCTCTGGGAAAACGCCCGCTTGTTGCCAGCGGTGGCGGTGGGGATCTTCGGCGGGAGGTGGCTGGTCCACCGGGTGCCGCAGGCGGCATTCGAGTGGATGGTGGTGATTTTCTCGACACTCGCCGGGCTGCGACTGGTGCTATGGTGATCCGGTCAGCCCCACGGATGTTCCTTCATGCCCTTGAAGTTTTGCCAAGCGAGGAAGCCGAAGAGCACCAGCACGTAGAATGAGCCGAGCTGAAAGAACCCAAAAAGCGCCATGGCAGTGGCGGTGACCGCGCCGATCAAATACACCCGGCGCTGCGGCGTGACATAAAGATCGGTGATCTGGCCGCCGTCCAGTGGCATCACCGGCAGCAGATTGATGATTCCCCACCAGAAGTTAATCCACAGCAGGTGACGGAGGAAAAGGTGGATGAAGGGTTTTTCGTGGATGAAGGAAATCAGGTCCGCGGATTCGAAAGGCAGGCGGATGCCAAAAAGCATCTGGGCGGAGTAGGCGGTGACATCCCGAACCCCGAAGCCCAGCGAGAGGCCCAGCAGGATTAGGGCCAGGAAGGCGAATCCGGCGCCGGGTCCGGCAGCGATCATCCAGAATCTTTGCGGACGGGTGAAGCGCCCCCCTTGATTGTAGGCGAGTCCACCGAAGGCGTGGAGAACGATACTGGCATGGCCTCCCCCGAGTTTGCGGCCGGTGACCGCGTGACCCAGTTCGTGGATCACGATCGAAACGAAGGCTGCGACGATAAACAGCGACGCGGCGAGAAAATCGTCGGTGGAATCGGCATACAAACCGCCACTCATGAACAGGCAAACCAGCCAGAAGAAGGGCTGCACCTCTACCGGAATCCCAAAGATCGAAAAACGAATCATGCGCGCCTTGGGTAGGGGAGGACGGGGGCGATGGCAAGGCCGGGAGCACATTTCAAACCCGACACCCTTCCGCGGCTTCTTGACCGCGCCAGATTCCGCCTTTATAGGGTGCGCGGCGATGAAGAGTTCCGAAAGCCTGTCGTCCCATAACCCGCTGATTCCCGACACCCATGCGCGACTTTTCACCCTCCCTCATTGTATTTTCGAGTGTTCTGATTTCTTGGTTTTCCGTGTCGTGCCGCGTCTCGCACCCCGTGCCCCAAACGGCCCCGAAAGCGCAGCGGGCGATGCATGAGTGGTATGACGGTGGCGGCCCGGGCAGGGTTTCCATCCGGATCAGCCTGCGGGATCAAATCGCCGAGTTCAAGCGGGGTGACCGTGAAATTGGCTGGTGTTACGTGGCCACCGGCAAGGAAGGCCATGGCACCAAAGACGGCACTTACAAAATCACGGAGAAGATCGTGGACAAGTATTCGAACCGCTACGGGTGGATCGAGGATGAGTTCGGCAATGTCGTGGATGGCGATGCGAAGTACAACGACAAGGTGCCGGAAGGCATGGCTTACGTGCCGGCCCCGATGCCTTACTGGATGAGGCTGACCAGCTACGGAATCGGCATGCATGGCGGGCTGATCCCGGAACCCGGCAAACCGGCATCCCACGGCTGCATTCGCCTGCCGAAGGAATTTGTCCCAACGCTGTTTGAGGCGGTGCAGGTGGGCACACCGGTAACCATCACTCACACGCCCAGCAGCCAGGGGCCGAGGTCCGGGCGGCGGGAATCCGCGCCGGCTGAGGAATTTCCGGGGCAATCGGTGGCGGGGGACTATCGGGTGATCCGCTCGCGTCCGGCGACCGAAGCCGATTTCCAAAGGCGCAGCCAGCCACTCAGGTATCCGCCGTCGGATCCATTTGCAAATGACTGACCGCTGGCCTGACGGTCCGCCATCACCAAACCTGCCCAACGGGGGCGGAATCGCTTACGGCCGGGCGGGGACGTAAAGTTCCGAGCCCTTGGCCAAGACGGTGGTGTTGATGAGATCCAGCCCGTTGAGGGCGTTGAGCCGTTCGGTGTCGGTCCCGTTTTGGGAGGCGAAGTCGCCGTAAGTCATCTCGCCGTCGATGGTGACGGTCCGGAACTTTCTCTCTGGAGTGGGGGAGAGGCTTTCCTGAGAATCGGCATTTGCCGTTTCGATCGTCGGCGCGGCTGCGGTGCGCGATTCCGATGCGAGCGGAGCCGGTGGCTTGGGAGCTGCCACCGGAGCGCTTGCGGTTGAAGCCAGCGGTTTGGAGGTGGAGGTCGAGGCGAGCGTTTTGCTGGCGGCGCCAGCGTCGAGACGGATCGTTTGGCCAACCCGCAGCGCATTGACTTTCACCGTGGGATTGGCAGCGATCAGACTGGCAACGGTGACTTTTTGGTTGCGGGCAATGCTGGAATAAGTGTCGCCGCTGCGAATTTGGTAGGTCCGGCCGGTCGCTGAGGCGGCTGGGGCGGCGGATCGGGCTGGGGCGGGGACGGCTGCGGCCGCCGCCGTGGTGTCGACAAGCTTGAGCTTTTGGCCAGGGTGAATCATCGCATTCGGCTTGAGGCGATTCAACTTCACCAAATCGGCAGCCGATACGCCGGTGTTTTGGGCGATTTTTTCGAAACTGTCGCCTGCTTTGACCGTGTAGATGGTTTCTCCGGAAGCGGCGGGCTTTGGGGTTGCTGCAGCGCGGGTCGGGCCGTTGGAAACCAATGCGTTAGGTGCACTCGTGGAGCGGGGCGCGGCCGTTGCCGAGCGCAATCGCATGTTGTCCTGTTCCAGTTGCTGGATCTGCCGCTCTTGCTCGGCACAGCGGGCGCGCAGGGTTTCAAGTTCGGATTTTGCCAAGAGAGTGGGTGAAACAAAAACCATGGACAGCGTGGCAAACAGCAGGGTTGGTTTCATGATGGCGGGAATCTTCCAAAATAGATATTTAAGATCAAGAATAAATCAATCTATCTAAACTAATTGGGTGCCCACCCATGACGAGACGATGACGGTCAAAAGCGCGGTCATGGAAACCCCGTCCACCTGCATCGCTCAGGCACGCCCGAGGGAATTTCCGCGCTCGGCATCGGCACCTTGGGCTTCGCAGA
>JBIPND010000248.1:0-5376 GCA_044374015.1 Luteolibacter sp.
TACCCTGGGTCAACATTCGGCAAAATGCCCCAACCCCAACGGGGTTGCGTCCGGCGGAGCGCACGACCCACCCTCATGGACGGAACCGCGTTGCGGTTCGATATATCTCCCGCCCATACCCAAGGTAGGCCTCATTGCATTCGGCCAACCTTGGGCTGGAGGACGGAATCCCGTTGGGATAAAAATCATGTCGCATTGAATTCACATCTCTCCTACGCCAACGGCGTTTCGCCCTCCAGCCCAGGGTTGCGCGGCACGCGCTACCCTGGGTCATCGTCCCCCCACGCATCCCTACCGCAACGCGGTTGCGTCCCGCGCGACGCCCGACCCACCCCGCCGAACGGAACCGCGTTGCGGTTCGATTCATCGTCGGCACCCAATCCCAGGGTAGACCTCATAGCATTCGGTCAACCCTGGGCTGGAGGACGTAAGCCCGTTGGGCTTGAAATCCCTTACGCTTACGCCAACGGCGTTCCGTCCTCCAGCCCAGGGTTGCGCGGCACGCGCTACCCTGGGACGCGCCCCCACCAAACGATCCAACCGCAACGCGGTTGCGCCCCGTGCGACGCCCGATCCACCCCACCGGACGGAACCGCGTTGCGGTTCGATATACCTCCCGCCCATACCCAAGGTAGGCCTCATTGCATTCGGCCAACCTTGGGCTGGAGGAAGGAATCCCGTTGGGATAGGAATCCTGTCGCGTTGATTTTCCATCTCTTCTACGCCAACGGCGTTTCGTCCTTCAGCCCAGGGTTGCGCGGCACGCGCTACCCTGGGACAATGTCCCCACACACATTTCAACCGCAACGCGGTTGCGCCCCTAACCACGCACGATCCACCCCGCCGGACGGAACCGCGTTGCGGTTCGATTCATCGTCGGCACCCGTTCCCAGGGTAGGTCTCATTTCATTCGGCCAACCCTGGGCTGGAGGACGCAAGCCCGTTGGGCTATTGGATGCATCGTTTGCCAATCATTTGGTATCCTAACATCATGCCGCAATCACTCTCCGCCGTTTATCTGCACGCTGTCTTTTCGACCAAAGACCGGCGCCCATTTCTATCAGATCGTGAATTGCGTCTCTCGCTGCACGGGTATCTAGGCGAAATTTCCAAACGCCTTGAATGCGCGCCGCTTCGTGTGGGCGGCGTGGAAGACCACGTGCACATTCTTGCCCGGCTGGGCCGCACTGTGACCCAAGCGGACTTGATCAAGGAACTGAAACGCGCATCGACCTTGTGGTTGAAATCCCAGCCATCGTTGTCTGATTTTTCCTGGCAGGGCGGATACGGCTGCTTTTCCGTGAGCGTGTCCAATCTCGAAACCGTCACGGCCTACATCGATAACCAGGAAGAGCATCACAAGAAACTCACTTTCCAAGACGAACTCCGCGCCTTGCTCCGCAAACATGGCGAGGCTTGGGATGAGAAATACCTTTGGGACTGACATCCATGACCTCCAAGCTCCCCATCAACCTCGAAAACCTCCTCCGCCAGCGGCAGGTGGAAGGCGAGCGCATTGAATACAAGGCGGGCTGGAACCCGGATGCGATTTTGCGGACGTTGTGTGCCTTCGCCAATGACTTCGAGAACCTGGGCGGCGGCTATGTGGTGATCGGCCAGGATTGCGATGCCTCCGGGCTGCCGGTGTTTCCACCGGTGGGCTTGGAGGAGAATCAGCTCGATAAGATCCAGAATGAGCTGCTGGGTTTCTGCAACCTAATTCAGCCGCCGTATTTCCCGCTGTTGAGTGTGGAGCGGTTTGCGGACCGGAACCTGCTGGTGCTGTGGGCACCGGGCGGCTTGTCCAGACCCTACAAGGTTCCGAAGTCAGTGACGGCCAAGACCAAGGAATACCGTTACTACCTCCGCCGCTATGCCAGCACGATTGAGGCCAAGGGCGAGGACGAGCGCGAGTTGATCAGCCTCACGGCGCAAGTGCCCTACGATGATCGCGTGAATCAAAACGCCTCGCCGTCCGATCTATCATCGCGGCTGATGGAGGAGTTCCTGCGCGAGGTGGGCAGTGGGTTGGCGAACGAGGTGGCCACGCTGCCGGCGGAGTCGCTGGGCCGCCAAATGCGAGTGGTGGCCGGCCCGAGTGAAGCACCGCTGCCGCAGAACGTGGGCCTGCTGTTTTTCAACGAGCATCCCGAGCGCTTTTTCCCGGTCACCCAGATCGACGTGGTGTGGTTTCCAGAAGGCGCGGGCGGGGATCGGTTTGAAGAGAAAATTTTCCAAGGCCCGCTGGGTCGGATCACCCGCGATGCCATCAGTTTCATCCAGCGGAATTACATCAAGGAAACGATCATCAAGCATCCGCAACGCGCGGAGGCGGAGCGGTTTTGGAACTTCCCCCATGCCGCCATCGAAGAAGCGGTGGTCAATGCGATCTATCACCGGTCCTACGAGATCCGCGAGCCGGTCGAGATCCGCATCTCCCGCGAGGATTTGGTCGTGCTGAGTTTCCCCGGCCCGGATCGCTCGATCCAGTTGGCGGATCTGAAAAAGGGCAAGGCCGTGTCCCGCCGCTACCGCAACCGCCGCATCGGTGAATTTCTCAAGGAACTGGACCTCACCGAAGGCCGCTCGACCGGGATTTCCAAGATCATCAAAGCCATGGCGAATAATGGCTCCCCCGCCCCGGAATTTGAGACCGACGAGGATCGCAGCTATTTCCTGATCCGGCTGCCGGTGCATGAGAAGGCGGCCAACTGGGATGGTCTCCTGCCGGAACCAAGTTCGGAGAAAGGTTCGGAGAAAGGTTCGGAGAAAGGTTCGGAGAAAGGTTCGGAGAAAGGTTCGGAGAAAAGTTCGGAGAGGATCGTCGCCTTGCTGCGCGAATCTCCTCTGGCGACCATCGCAGAAATGGCGATGAATTTGGGCTTATCCACCCGGGCAATCGAGAAGCAACTCGTAAAACTCAAGGATTCAGGCCAAGTTAAACGCGTTGGACCCAACAGCAGTGGCCGTTGGGAGGTCAGAGCGGAGGTGAAAGAGCCGTTGAAGACCGATCATGTGACCAATCATGTGACCAATCATGTGACCAATCATGTAACCGATCATGTCACGGACCCAGTCACCCCCGAAGTCGTGGTCGAAGAAGGTTCGGGGAAAACGTCGGGGAAAACGTCGGGGAAAACGTCGGGGAAAACGTCGGGGAAAACGTCGGGGAAAACGTCGGGGAAAACGTCGGGGAAAACGTCGGGGAAAACGTCGGGGAAGACGTCGGGGAAGACGTCGGGGAAAACTACCCAGAAAACTACCCAGAAAATCATCGCGCTGATTTCGGCGAACGGCCAGATCACCATCCCGGAAATGGCCGCGCAACTCGGAGTCACCGAACGGTCGGTGGAACGAAACATCCAGAAACTGCGAGACGCAGGTGCCATCCGTCGCATCGGCTTCGCTAAAGGCGGCGTCTGGGAGGTCGTCGAATAAAACTTATGAGCACCAAGGACAACGCCGCCCAGATCCGCCTCGACGAGCGCCAGCACGTCGAGAAGCCGCTGCTGGACCAGCTCGCCGGCCTTGGCTGGGAGATCATCGACCTGGATGCCAAGCAGCACCCGGCCGACAGCCACCGCGCCAACTTCACCGAGGTGGTGATGCTTTCGGTGCTTCGGGAGCAGTTGAAGGTGATCAACCCGTGGCTGGAGGAGGACCAGGTGGATGAGGTGGTGAAACAGCTCACGGCGAATTTCCCCAGCACCAACCTGCTGCAAAACAACCGGCATGTGTTTAACCAGTTGCTGGAAAACACCAGCGTTAGCGAAAACCGCAAGACGGGCGAAAAAAGCCCATCGGTGAAGTTCATCGATTTCAAGAACCGGGACAACAACCGCTTTGTCGCCGTCTGCCAGTTCAAGATCCGCATCCTCGGCAGCGAGCACCACATCATCCCGGACATCGTGCTTTTCCTCAACGGGCTGCCGGTGGTGGTGATCGAGGCGAAATCGCCGAAGGTGAAGGAACCAACCCAAGAGGCCATCGACCAACTGATGCGCTACAGTGAGCAACGTGGGTCCAAGGGTGAGGGCAGTGCGCCGTTGTTTTTCTACAATCAGTTTGTGGTCACCACCTGCCGCCAAGAGGCGAAGTTCGGAACAATCACTACGCACAACGAAAAGCACTTTTACCGGTGGTCGGATCCGTATCCGCGCACGTTGAACGATCTGGACCATGGAAGCAGCAGCCCGAATGATCAGCAGCGCCTCGTGGCCGGGATGTTGGATCGGGACAATCTGCTGGATCTCATCCGCACGTTCACGATTTATAGCACCAACTCCAAGGGCGAGATGATCAAGGTGGTGGCCCGCTACCAGCAATTCCGCGCGGTGAAACTGGCGGTGAAGCGTTTGCTCCAGGGCAAGAATCCCCGCGAGCGGAGCGGTATCATTTGGCACACGCAAGGTTCGGGAAAATCCCTGACGATGATGTTCATGGTGCGGGAAATGTATCGGCACCCATCACTTTCGAAATGGAAGGTGGTTTTCATCACAGACCGCACGCAGTTGGAACAGCAGCTGGCGGAAACGAGTCAGAGCATTGGTTTCACCGTGAAGCCTGCGGATAGCATCAAGGCGCTTAAAGAATTGTTGAGAAGCGATGCCTCGGATCTGGTGATGGCGATGATCCACAAATTCCGCGAGACGGATTTAACGGAAACTTTCCCGGAGTTGAACACCAGCCCCTACATCCTCGTGATGACGGATGAGGCGCATCGATCGCAGTATTCGCGGTTGGCCGCCAATCTGGACAAGGGTATTCCTTTCGCGACCCGGATCGGTTACACCGGCACGCCCATCGATAAAACGGAGCGCGTCTTCGGCGACTACATCGACAAATACACGATGCGCCAGGCCATCGCCGATGGTGTGACGCTGGAAATCATTTACGAAGGCCGCACCCACAATGCCGAAGTGCCGGACCAGGCCGGGATGGATGCCAAGTTCGCCGACGTTTTCAGCGACTACAATTTGCAGGAGCGGATGGAGATCCTCGGCTACGGTTCACGCACCGCCTATCTGGAAGCGGATACCACCATCGAGGCGAAGGCCAAGGACATGGTGACACATTACCTGACCCACGTTTTCCCGAACGGCTACAAGGCGCAGATCGTGGCCACTTCCCGCGAGGCCGCCGTGCGCTACAAGAATCACGTGGATGCGGCGATCACAGAGGCAATCACGGCTTTGGAAACATCGAATCCAATGAAGCGGGACGTGGCCATGCTCAAAAAACTTCAAAGCGACGTGGTGATTTCCGGCAACCACAACGATGCACTCCACCTCACGCCCTTCACGAATACCTCGAAGCACGAGTCCACGATCAAGAGCTTCAAGCTGCCCTTCGGCAAAGAGGACGAAGGCGTGAGTG
>JBIPND010000249.1:0-5366 GCA_044374015.1 Luteolibacter sp.
GCCGATACGTTCGCCGCGAACATGATCGTAGCACCGAAAATTCGAGGATTCATCTGCACCACCGCCCACCCGCAAGGATGCGCCAACCATGTGGCCGAGCAAATCGCCGTGGTGAAACGCCGCGGCCTGATCGAAAACGGCCCGAAAAAGGTCCTCGTGATCGGCTCCTCCACCGGCTACGGCCTGTCCTCGCGGATCGCCGCCGCTTTCGGTTCGAACGCCGCGACCGTCGGCGTGTTCTTCGAAAAACCCGGCGATTCCGACAAGTGCGGCACCGCCGGTTGGTACAACACCGCCGCTTTCGAAAACGAAGCCGCCGCCGCCGGACTCTACGCCCGCTCCTTCAATGGCGACGCGTTCTCCGATGAGATCAAAAGCCAGGTCATCGCCGCCATCAAAGCCGATCTCGGCAAAGTCGATTGCGTCATTTACAGCCTCGCCTCCCCGCGCCGCATCGATCCGAAAACCGGCGCAGTTTACAAATCGGTGCTCAAGCCGATCGGCCAAAGCTATACCAACAAAAATCTCAACACCACCACCGGCGTCGTCAGCCCGATCACCATCGAGCCCGCCGAGGGCGATGACGTCGCCCAAACCATCGCCGTGATGGGCGGCCAGGATTGGGAACTGTGGCTGGACGCGCTCGCCGAAGCCGACGTGCTGGCAGAAGGCGTGCAGACCGTCGCCTACTCCTACATCGGGCCTGAAGTCACCTGGCCGATTTACAAAAACGGCACCATCGGCAAGGCCAAGGAGGACCTCGAACAGGTCCAGCGCCAACTCGATGGCAAACTCGCCCCGCTGCAAGGCAAAGCCTGGGTTTCCGTCAACAAGGCGCTCGTCACCCAAGCCAGCTCGGCGATTCCCGTCGTGCCGCTTTATATCTCCCTGTTATATAAAGTGATGAAGGCCGATGGCACCCACGAAGACACCATCGAGCAGATGGACCGGCTGTTCCGCGACCGCCTCTACAACGGCAACCCGCAACCCGACGAAGCCGGCCGCATCCGCGTGGACGATTGGGAAATGGACGCCAAAGTCCAAGCCGAAGTCGGCGCGCGCTGGGACGCCGTGAACACCGAAAACTTCGCCGAGCTTGGCGATTTGGCAGGCTATCAATCCAGCTTCCTCCGCCTCTTCGGCTTCGGCCTCGAAGGCGTCGATTACAGCGCCGACACCGACATCGCCATCGGCGTGCCCTCGATCCCTGCGGAATGAGGTCGGCCGGCGGAAATTCCCCGTGACAAAGCACCGCCAGGAACTTCTAACCACCCTGCCCAGCTTCGGCTGGCTGGCGTTGTTCATCCTGGTGCCGTCGCTGCTGGTTCTCACCATCGCCTTCCGCGAAACCGATCCCTCTGGCGGCATCGGCAGCGGCTGGACGCTCGACCAATTCCGGGTCTTCGGCCAAAAAAGCATCCACCTCCTGCTGTGGCGCACGCTGTGGATCAGCGCCCTCACCACCGCCATCTGCCTGACACTCGCGCTGCCCGTCGCCTGGTTCCTCGCACGGGTCAACCCGGTCTGGCGGCCGCGGCTGCTGCTGCTCGTCATCGTCCCCTTCTGGACGAATTTCCTGATCCGCGTCTTCGCCTGGAACCAGATCCTCCACTCGGAAGGCGGGCTCGCGCGTTTCCTGCGTGCGATCAACTTGTTAGGTGAAAACGAATCGCTGCTTTTCAACTCCGGCGCGGTGGTGCTCGTCAGCGTTTACACCTACCTGCCGTTCGCCATCCTGCCGCTTTACGCGGCCGCGGAGAAATTCGATTTCAGCCTGCTCGACGCCGCCCGCGACCTCGGCGCCAACGCCTTCCGCGCCTTCACCTTGGTGTTTCTCCCCGGCATCCGCAAAGGCATCACCACCGCCTTCGTGATCGTCTTCATCCCCATGTTAGGTTCCTACGTCGTGCCCGACCTCGTCGGCGGCACCGACGGCCAGATGATCGGCAACAAGATCGCCCAGCGCAATTTCGCCGACCGCAATCTCCCCGCCGCCTCCGCCATGGCCGCCGTGCTCACCCTCTTCGTGCTCGCCCCCATGCTGTTCCGCCGCAAGGAAGCGGCCTAACTTGTAATCGCACTTCACCAAAGAGTTTACCGCAGAGGCGCAAAGGTCGCGGAGGAACGCAGAGAAGAGCATGCATGGGTGCTGTGAATCTGACTGTGGCTGTGGCGTCTCGCCGCAGAGCGAATGCGAGGCGAAAGAGACGCCCAACCCAAGCCACCCCGCCCCTCCTTGGTCCCACCTTTCTCCCCCCATTCTCAGGCGAGATGAATCTCGCGGTCCGTCTGCGCCCAAGACATTTCCACAACCCGCGTTTGCGCTTCCGCCCACCCGCATGTTTGCTCCCCCACCGCCGCCCATGAACTCCCTCAAAATTTTCTCCGACTCCCCGCTCAGCCCCGCCGACAAACAACTGCTGTTGGATGGCAGCGCGCCGCACACGGTTTTGTTCCCCGAAAAGGCGGTGACCTCCGTGTTAGGGACGCCGGAGCCGGACCCGTTGTTTGCGGAGGCGGATGTCGCGTTCGGGCAGCCGGATCTGGAGAGCATCGCGCGGTCGGAGCGGTTGAAGTGGATCCAGGTGAGTTCGGCGGGTTTCACGCGGTATGACACGCCGGAGTTCCGGGCGCTGGTGAAAGAACGCGGGCTGATCGTAACCAACAGCTCCAGCGTTTATGCGGAAGCGTGCGCGGATCATGTGTTCGCGTTCATGCTCGCCCACTCGCGGCGACTCCCTCAGGCGCTGGCGAGCCAGACGCCGAATGGCTCGCCCGGGTGGTTCCAGCTGCGCGGCGACTCGGTTTCGCTGCGCGGCCAAAGCGTGGTGATCCTCGGTTTCGGCGCGATCGCGACGCTGCTGGTGAAATTGTTGGTGCCGTATGAAATGCAAATCACCGCGATGCGCCGCAGCCCGTGCGGCGACGAGGGCGTGCCGGTGGTGACGCCCGATCAACTGCCCGCCGCGCTGGCCACGGCGGACCACGTGATCAACATCCTGCCCGACAACGCCGCTTCGCGAAACTTCGTCAACGCGGCCCGCATCGCGCAAATGAAACCCGGCGTGGTGGTCCACAACATCGGCCGCGGGACCACGGTGGATCAGGACGATTTGTTGGCGGCGCTGCGATCCGGCCACGTCGGCGCGGCGTGGCTGGACGTGACCGAGCCTGAACCGCTGCCGCCGGACCATCCGTTGCGCGGCGAGCCGAATTGTTTCATCACCCCGCACATCGCCGGCGGACACCGCGGGGAATCGCTGACGCTGGTCCGGCATTTTTTACGGAATTTGAAAAACCACACCGAAGGCCGGCCGCTGCTGGACCGGATCCTGTGACCGGTCAACTGACCATTGGGTATCAAAGCCTCAGCAGATTTCCATCCTCGGCGTGATTTTGCTGGCATCGGGTGGCCCTATGTGACGGTTTCGTCACATTCAGATGCCAATTCTCGCCAGTGTCTCCACCGTTTCCGTCGTCATCGGGCTGCTCCACGTTTTGGGAGCGCTCGGAGTGGGAATGGGCGGAGTTGGATCGCAAGCGCCTGGTGTGGGTGACCATGGGCGTGCTGCATGCGGCGAAGATCCACGGCAAGGGGCTGGGTGACGTGAAGGCGCTCCACGATTTCAACGACATGGAGTTCGAGGCGGTTGCGGCTCCGTATTGAGTGGGGCGGGTCAAAAACAGGGGTCGGCTACGACACTAATCGTGAGACATCTGTAAGCCGCCAACAGCAGCCGGGAGACTGCCCGGTCACCATCAGCGCCAGGTGACTGAAGCACCTGCCGTCCGCCACAAAGGTGCCGTCGCCGACCGCAACCCGCACGAACCTCGCACGCTTGGCGCTTGTGACGTTTAGCGAGTCGTGATTGTATCTTAGCGAACCATTCCGGTGAAGCCACACGCCGGAACTCACCCAAAAAACACGCAACCAACATCACCATGATCGGATACTACGAGCTGAAGCAGGGGGCCTCCGGGAAATGGATGTTCAACCTCAAGGCCGGGAACCATGAGGTCATACTCACCAGCCAGAGCTACGAAACGAAACAAGGAGCCGAAAACGGGATCGACTCAGTTCGGAAGAACGGCGTCTCCCAAAGCGCATACGACAAGAAGGTGTCCTCAAGCGGCCAGCACTACTTTACGCTGCTGGCGACCAATAAGCAGATCATCGGCACAAGCGAGATGTATTCCTCCGAAGCGGCGCGCGACAATGGAATCGCGTCTGTCATGAAAAACTGCGCCACAGAGAAGGTTGTCGGGCCATAGGGCCAGAGCCTGTCTCATTCGGACTCCCGGCTTGATGCGGGCCTCGGAATGACGGAGAACCCGGCATGTCGAGGGCGCGTGAACGGTTTGATGTCTCCCTTCGGGACGCGGTTGATTTGCTTGGACATTTCGACGCCCAATCAAAGCCCCCGCCGCAAAACGCCGAGGTTCTCAAGCGCGCTGGCCTGGTGATGGCTCTCACCGCATGGGAAACCTACGTCGAGGATCTCATCGAGGAGGTGGTCCTGGGCGGCAATCCGCATGCGGGTGCAACTCCAAGGAATTGCGGAGCACTTGTGCGGGATGCAGCGCGACACGGCCAGTTCCGTCGTGAATCTGGTGGCGGCAACTGGTGCCAGACGCCGCTATAATAGCATTTTTTTCCAAGCCGCGAACGGTGGGGAACAAGACGAGTTCGCCTACGTTTACGGAAACCTCGTAGTGTTCCACTTCGTAGCCGAAGGATCCAGCCATGCCGCAGCAACCGGACGGGATGACGGTGACCTGATAGTTTTCCGGCAGTGACAGCATACGGACGGTCGGCTCCACCGAGGCGAGTGCCTTCTGATGGCAGTGACCGTGCAGGTGGATGCTGCGCGCCTCGCGGGTGAAGAGCGAGGAATCGATGCGTCCGGCGTCGATTTCGGCGGCGAGAAATTCATCCAGCATCAGACAGTGCGGTGCGAGTCTGCGGGCGGACTCACGCAGCGATGGATCGACCAGCGCCGGATACTCGTCGCGGAAGCCGAGGATGGCGGATGGCTCGATACCGATGAGCGGCTCGTCGGCACTGACGATGGGAGAAAGAAGGCGGACGTTTTCTTCGGCGAAGGATTTAGCGCGGCGGACGAGGCCTTTCGAGAGCGAGGCGCGACCGCTCTCGACATGATTTGGAATCACCACCTCATAGCCTCAGACCTCCTGACGTGTGGGGAAAACTGATGACCTCAATGTGACGAAATTCAGACGTAAATTCGTGCCGGGGTAGTGGGTTTCGGTGGTGTTGAGTTCGTGACAGAGGGCGGTGACCACGGCATCGTGAAGCGGGTTGGCTTGACCATGCAACTCAATGCGCAGTTCGCCTTTTACGGAAT
>JBIPND010000250.1:0-5339 GCA_044374015.1 Luteolibacter sp.
GCGGTAGTGGGCGAGGCCGACCATGTGGTGGGCGCGGGGTTGGAAAAAGAGCAGGCCGAGCGAGGCTTGGGCGTGGTCGATGGCGGACTCGAAGTCACGGCTGGCAAGGGCGACACGGGCGAGGCCGAGCAGCGGGCCGGGGGTTTCCCGGTCGATTTCGAGGGCCTCTTGGAAGGTGGCCTTGGCCTCGTCCCAGCGCTGGAGGCTGTTGAGGATTTCCCCGCGCAGGAGCAGGGCTTGGCGGCGGGCGCCGAAGTCGCTGTCGAGCTGTTCGAGTTTGCTGAGGGCTTCCGCGAATTTTTTCTCGGAGGTGTCGGCGACGGCTTCGAGGTAGCGCAGGGAAAACAGATTCGGGCGGGACTTGGCGATCAGATCGCGGCGCTCGTGGCCGAATTTTTGCTTCTCGTCATCGGTCATTTTCTCGATGCGCTCTTGCTCGGCTTTTTGCACCACCTCGTCGTCGAGCTTGAGGGCCTTGAACTCGGCGACGGCTTCCTCCGCCTCCTGCATGCGGCGGGCGATGACGGTGGTGACGGTCTCGCGCAGCTGGGCGGGGCGGTCGAGGCTCTGGTAGCAGGTGGCGAGCTTGAAGCCGAAGCGGTGCTCCAGCGGCCAGGTGTCGTAGAGCCGCTGGAGGATGGCGAGGGCTTCGGTATAGATGCCGCCGTCGAGGTAGGCTTGGGCGAGGTTGTAATCCAGCTCGCGGACGGTTTGTTCGAGGGCGACGGATTGATCGGCATCCGGCGCGTCGATGTAGCCGAGGGCGACGAGTTGATCGAGCGCAGCCTTGGAATCATCGGCGGAAATTTGCTTATCGGGCGGATGCATGCCGTGGTCGCCGGCGCGCTGGTCCCAGCTGGGGATGCGCTGAACCTCGCTAGGGCGGTCTTCGTAAATATCGAGCAGGACTTTTCCATCCATGTCCTCGCCCACGGGCAGGCCGAAGAGGTGGAGCAGCGTGGGGCAGATATCGAGCAGGTTGGCGCCAAAGACGCGCTCGTCTTGGCGGATGCCAGGGCCTTTGGCCGCGAAGATGCCGAACTGGCGGTGCTCGGCGGCAGGACCCGCGGGCTCGCGCGGGATGTTGCTCAGGCGCAGGTCATCCGGGTGGAAGCCGTGATCTGACATGAGAATGACGGTGGTGTCCTCACCCGCGAGTGCGAGCAGCGTGCCAAGCATCACGTCGTGGTAGCGGTAGCCGGCCTCGATGCAGGAATTGAAAACCTGGTAATCCCAGTCGCTCACCTGCGGCCGCTGCGGCGGGTGGTATTTCATGAAGGCATGGCCGAAGTGGTCGATGGCATCGTAATAAACGCACATCAAGTCCCATGGCTCGTTCTGGATCAGCGCGGTGGCGGCGCTGTGGATGCTGGTGCAGTCGGCGATGATTTTGCTCAGCGAGCTGACGCGCGGGTCTTTGCCGACCTTGTCGAGATCCTCGCGGCTCATCCCGTCGATGCCGGGCAGGAAGGGGCGGAGATCGTCCTCCATCAGCTCGGCCGGGTGGAAACGGAGATCCTTGAGGTGCGGGATGAGCCGCTCGGGGTGGATGGTGCCGGGCTTGAGCGGCCATTTTTCTGGCTCGTAGGCATTGCCGTGGGCTTGCTGGTAGTCGTTGGAAACCATCACGCCCTTGGACAGCGGCTCGGCGGGGTTGGACGGCCACCAGCCGATGGTGATGGTGTTTTTTCCCTCCTGATTGAGCATGTTCCAGACGGCCTTGGTCTTGCTGTCCAGCGACAATTAAAAATTCCCTCAGCGACAATTAAAATCACCCACTTCTAGCAAGCGTTTACGCGGCTCCGCGAGCGGTCTCCCCCCGCTCCCCTGGGGGACGGGAGGGGAGAAGTCCCCTTGGGGATTTAGGGGGAAACCAAACGGGGTCGAGCTGCCTCAGCTCGGCGGGGTTTGGGGCGGCAGCCCCATGCTTCGTGCCGGGTTATCCACAGCTGGCGGTTCTGGCGGTGTCTCGCCGGCTTTCCCGCCCGCCTTCCTCACCCGCTGGCTCGCCCCGTCGAACTCCAAAATGATCGAGTGATGCACCAGCCGGTCGATGGCCGCCATGGTGGTCATCGGATCCTTGAAGATCTGATCCCACTGGCTGAACACCAGGTTCGAACTGATCAGCAAACTGCGCCGTTCGTAGCGCTCGGCGAGCAGCGTGAAGAGCACTTCCATCTCCTCGCGGCTTTGCTGCACGTAGCCGATGTCGTCCAAAATGAGCACGTCGAAACGATCGAGTTTCTTGAGTTCCTGCTCCAGTCGCAGATCGCGCTTGGCCGCTAACAACTGCCCCACCAGCTTGAACGCCGGACGAAACAGCACCCGCTTGGAGTGCCGCAAAATGAGCTCGCGGCCCAGCGCCGCGAGGAAATGCGTCTTGCCGCGTCCTGGCAGCCCGAAGGCCAGCACGTTGACCGAGCGCTCCACGAAACCGCCCTCGATGAGCGCGGAGAGCTGCCGCCGCACCTTGGCCGGCAGCAGCGCCTCGTCGAGCGAGCTGAGCGTCTTGCCCTCGGGCAGTCCCGACTCCGCTAGCAGCCGGGCCGTGCGCTTCTGGCCGCGCTCCACCGCCTCGCTCTCGCACAGGTGGCGCAGCACCTGGCGGTGGCTCCAGCCGTCCTTTTCGGCGCGCCGCATCACCTCCTCGTATTGTCCCGCCATGGTTGCTAGGCAAAACGAACGCAGCAGCATCACGGTCGGATCGATGGGCGCGCTCATGCCTCCACCTCCGCCTGAAACGAGGTTTCCGCCGCATCCGCCCACCCGTCGTCGTCGTTACCGCCGTCCAGCAGCGCGTCGTAGTCCGATAGATCCACCGCCAGCGGCGGCCGTTTCCGCGCCTCCCGCTCCAGGTCCCGCCAGCTATCCAAAATCTCCCGGACCTCCTTCGCCGAAATCACCCCGCGCGGAGTCGCCAGCAATTGTTCCAACGCGTTCTCCACCGCCGTCTGGCCCTCGTCGGCTGCCAGTTTGAGCACTTCGAGATAACGCTTGTCCGCAGCGCCCCCGGCGCGCTCCAGACGGTCGTAAGCCGCCCGGTAAACCCGCGATGGAAACATCTCCTCGCGCCAACGAAACCCCGCGAACGCCCCCGGCTTGCGCAGCAAATCGTCGATCACGTGCCGGAAGTCGATCACCGCCCCACGGTCGCCGCGGCACAGCGGCAGCCGCGCCACCTCCCGCGCCCCGGCCCGCAAAACGATCTCGTTCTCACCGATTTGCGCCAGCAGCTTCACCCCGATCAAGCGGCACGGCACCGAATACACCATCTTGTTGACCCGGATAGTGCTGTTGTTGCCCACGCTCACCATCAGCTCCCGATAGTCCGCCAGATCCGCGATCCGCCGCTCCGGCATCGCCGCCAGCTCCTCGCCCAAACGCTTCGCGCGCTTCAGATTGGCCGCCTCCAACACCCTGACCAGGAACGCGTCATAATCCTGCTCGCTGGCGAAATCCGCATTTCCGCGCAGCAGCAAATGCTGTTTGATCCGCCGCTTCAAATGACCGTGGCTGCTCTCGCAGGAACCATTTTCCTGCGGCCGCCCCACGTTGATCGTGCGCGGCGCGATGCCGAAATGCGCACAGATTGCCAGATACTCCCCGTTAAATCCGCGCTCCCTGGCACCCTGCCGCAACTGATGCGTCGCGCTCGAAGAATGATCCGAGAGCAGCTCCCGCGGCACCCGACCCAGCCGCCCCAGCACCGCCTTCAGACCCGCGCGCAGCGACAACGTGGATTCGCTGTGCGCCCTAACGGCCCACTCCCAGTTCGAATACGGCAGCACCGCGTGAAACAATTTATGCTTCAAGGCCCGACCACCGATCGTGATGCCCGCGGAGCCCATGTCCGTCCAATCCATTGCCAGCACCTTGCCCGGCGTGGGATCCTGGGTGAAAAACACCTCCTTGCCCGGCCCGTTCGCCAGCCGCCAATCCTTCACCCGCCGCTGGAACGTCCGCAAATGCTTCTCTTCCAGCTCGCCGGATCCGCCCCCGCCGGGAGCCAGGCCGCCCGCCAAGCCGCCCGCCAAGCCGCCCGCCACGGCGGCGGCCGCCAGATACTCAAACAGTGCCTTCGCCTCCAGTTCCGGGGCATCCTCCAACATCTCCAGCGCCCTCGGCCAGATCTCCGCCAAGGGATCCTTGCGCGTCTTCCAGGTGTGCGGCACCCGCCGCGGTTCCAGGACTGGGTCCTGACTCAAATACTTGCCCGCCGTCTTGCGGTTCATCCCCGATTTCAATGCACACATGCTGATGGTTTTTCCTTGGTTGCGCTCGCTGACGAGCTTGCTGAGTTGGGTTCTAGTGACCACAACCCGGGAGCAGCACCCGCCACCCCGACCGGCGTCAAACAGCATACCGCCTCACCCCGAAAAACCTCCCCTTGGATGGGTAATTTTAATTGTCGTCAGGGGGTAACTTTAATTGTCGTCGCACACTCGACGGCGTGGCGGACTTCATGCGCGATCCGAACGATGCCGAGGAGGCCTTCGCCCTGGTGGACAAGCTGCACGCGCTCGCCATCACGCACAAGTGCACCATCCCTTGCGTGATCCACGAAAACCCAGGGTCCGACAAGACGCGCGGGCACCTTGGATCACAGCTTGCTCGGAAAGCGGAAACCAACCTCCGACTTCACAAGGACCCAGCCACCGGCATCACGACGATCTGGGCGGACTATGCGCGGCATTGCCACATCCCGAAGGATGCGGGCACCTGCTTTGCATGGTGTGACACGGTGGGGCGGCATGTCTCGAAGGGCACGGCGGGCGCGATCAAGGCCAGCATCAAGACCGAGAAGTTCCGAGAGGAGGCTGAGAAGGCCTTCGGCGACGAGGACGCGCTCGGCTACAGCGCGTTGGTCGCAGCGATCATGGCTGCCGTGGAGATCACGGTAAAGACAGCCGAGAAGCGCGTCGTTACTTATCAGGCCGAGGGCATCGTCAGGAAGGATGCAAGTGGTTCCTACAGGCTGAAATGAGCACTTACCCTCCAACCCTCCGACTACCCTTTTTTTACCCTCCGAAGGGTAGGGATGGGATGGCTACCCTTTACCCCTACTACCCCTATAGGGGGTAGGGGTAAGGGTAATCCCCGCAGCGCAAAACTTTGATTCCATAACAACTACCCTTCACCCCCTTATGCACCCCAATAGAAAGACCACCCGCCCCCAAAACCCGCCACTGACCCGCCGCCAGCTCGACCAGTTGGTCGGCGAGGCTGTCACCCGCCACCTCCAGCTCGACGCCAGGAGCCACTTCGAGGACCGCGATGCCGAGGCACTGATCGCGGACGTTCTGGACATGCTGCCGCCCGCGCCGGAGAACTGACCCGCC
>JBIPND010000251.1:0-5335 GCA_044374015.1 Luteolibacter sp.
CTCGATGGCGGCCATCTTCCGCGCTTGGGAACGCATCAGCGAAGATGATTCCAAGGACTAACCGTCCCCGCGGGCAAAAGCGGCGCGCAACAGTTCGAGGCTCTTCGGAATGGCGGTGAGCGGGTCTTCCTTGCCTTGAATTCCAGAACCACTTGGGCAGCCAGCTTGAGGCCATCCCTGCCGCCGGGACTTACAAACGCGAGCGCACCATCACCACCCGCTTCGCCGACGCCATGCTCGAACGTGGCGTCTATGTGATCGGATTCAGTTATCCGGTCGTACCGCAGGGCAAAGCCCGGATTCGAACCCAAATCAGCGCCGCCCATACGCAGGAGGATTTGCAGCGCGCGGTGGCGGCGTGTGTGGAGGTGAGGCGGGATCTCGGCATCCAGACTCAGAAGATCAATCCATTCTCGGGCAAATAGAGCACGCCGATGTGATCGGGACCGGCGGGCGCGAGGCAAGAATAGCCGAAGCAGGCACGCGAGTCGTAAAGCCGCGCACCGGACTCCGGCCAAGTCAGACCTTGGTCACGCGACAGCTTCAGTGTCATGTCATATCGGCCGCTGGTGGTATCAGGGTTGGAGAAAAAGATCAGGTCGCCATGCTTGGGATGCACCCAGCGCATCAGGCTGGCCATGCACACCGGTTCCTTCAGCGCGCTACGGTCGGTGGGATGGAGTTGCCAGGTTTTGCCGAGATCCTGGGTGACGGCGACCGTCCGCGCGCCCCCGCGGTTGTCGCGGCAGTTGATCATGATCGAGCCGTCCGCGAGTTGGATCACCTGGGCTTCGGTGGTGTCGCTCTTGACTCCGGTGCCAACCTGCCAGGTTTTCCCCTGATCCTTGGAATAGATCAACGTGGACC
This sequence comes from Luteolibacter sp., assembly GCA_044374015.1. Lineage (GTDB taxonomy): Bacteria > Verrucomicrobiota > Verrucomicrobiia > Verrucomicrobiales > Akkermansiaceae > Luteolibacter. The sequence goes on from JBIPND010000251.1 coordinate 868, forward strand.
CGGGCTTGCCATCGGCGGCACGGTATTGCGCGGGAAATACCAGCGTGCCGTCTTCGAGGACGATGCCCGCGCCGGGGCCGTTGAAGAACAAGCGCCATTCCGGATCCTTCATCTGCCCGGTGATGTTGATGGGCTTCGACCAGTTGATTCCGTCGTCATCGCTGTAGGCCAGCATGAATTACCCGGTTTCCTCGGGCGTTATCCCGGAGCCAGAGCCATTCCACGCGCTGCCCGCAGCTCTGCGGGCGGCGATCCAGATTCGCCCGTTGCTCGGATCGACGAGAATCGAGGGGTCGCCGACGCCGTCGTAGCCCGGCAATCGAACCGCATAGCCGATGCGCCGGGCACCCTCGGGCGATGGTTGGGATGGGGTTAGGATTTTCCCGCCGGCCTTCACGCCGAATACGGATGCGTCGATACGCCCGTCGACCGACGCGGTGTTTTTCAGAACCGGGGAAACCCAGATCCAATGATCCCCCGCCGCGAGCTCGTGATTCAGCATGAGCGAGATTTTCTTAGAAAACTCCGTGCCTTCCGCGAGGGTCGCTCCCGGTCTGGCCGCAAGATCGGCCTGCCCGGCCGCAATGCGGAACGACTCGATGTCCTCCATCCTCGTGGTGCCGCCGAAACCCAGCTCGATGTGCTCCAGCGGCGTGGTGCCCTCGCTGCCCTCGACGGTCACGCTTTGATTTCGGTTTCCGACGAAGTCTTCGCCCGTTCGCTGCCCTCGATGATGTTCTGCTTGCCGGAGCGCGCCGCACCGATCATCTGGCCGGAGGTTTTCCCCAGCGGATGTAGCGCTTGCAAAAGCGGGCCGTCGCGAGATTGATGATCCAGGTAAATGCAAGCGAGTGCAGCCTCCGGTAGCCACCACTGGCGTTGTAGATCTTGCTCATGCGCGGGTTGCGGGCGAGGGCGCGGCGAGCTATCAGGAGAAGTGACTTCGTGACCTGGTGACTTGATGACGCCCGGGCGTCACCGGGTCATGAAGTCATCGTGGCACCAGTTCGAGCACCACGGGATCGCCGTTCTTGAGCGCGGGGTGTGGCACCGGTTCCAATTTTGTCTCTCCGGTGGCAATGCCCTGGTGGGCGATGCGGAGCACGGAGTCGTGCGCGTGCCAGAAGATGGCGAGGTCGCCGCTGAGGTCGGGGGCGTAGAGGTCATTGTAATCGCTGCCGCTGAATTCCCAGAGGAGCGGGCTTTCCATGACCTCCCCGTCGGCCGCGCGGATCAGGGACTCCACCGGAATGCGGGTGCCGTCAGGGGTGACGACCTCGATCCGGAAGCGGCCGCCTTTCGCATGGCTTGTTAGATGGAGGAGCAGTTCGAGATGGAGCGGGCGGGTATCGGTGAAGAAGAGGGTTTCGTGGATGCGGCCTGCGGTGGTGCAGAGCAGGAGTTCGGCTTCGCCGGGGTGGCGGTCGTCGCCGGGGTTGGGGAATTCGACTTTTGCGGGGATGTGGAGGCGACGGGTCTTGAGATCGTAGATGATGCCACCGAGTTCGAGGGTTTCGTCGCCGGACTTGAAGGGATGGCGGGATCGGAGTTGGGTGGCGAGGCGGTCGACTTCGCTGACGCCGGCCTTGCGTTCCGCTTCGAGGAGTTGGTGCCAGAGTTTTTTTTCGATGATGGGAAAGAGGGGGAAGTTGTCGGAGAGTTCCTGGCTGGTGGGGGAAGGCTTCTGTGGGTGGCGTTCCGCAGCGGCTTGTTTGCGGGCGTCGCAGGATGCGAAGGCCAGCATGGTTGTTAGTATTGTCAGGGAGCGTCTCACAAAGGTCATGCGGGGGGATGGGCGGACTAAAGTCCGCGCTCCATGCCGAGAGAGGGCAGGAATTTCGGGTCGCTGGATTGCGGGTGAGAAGTGCGGGTGAGGATGGTGTGCGGGTTGTGATAGTAGCGCAGCGTCTGCACATCGGCATGTCCGTCGAAGCGCATTTCGAGCCGCCACAATTGCGCGGTGGTGTCGGGGAAGACCGGGTGGTGGCCGGTGCTGACGGAGTAGTTGTCCCACACGAGCGGCACCCAATCCGAGCCGTTGTGATACCAGACGCGGAGGAAGCGGAACCCTTGGTAATCGAGGTCGATGCCGTTGAGCGGGACGGGTTGGCCGAAGTCGGATTCGACGATCACCCGATTGTTTTCCGCCTGGAAGCGGCACTGGGTGTCGGGCGAGAAGTCGAGCAGGTGGGCTGGATCGCCCTCGATGCGGCCGGCGACCGCCTCCAGTCTAACAGGCCTAGCGATGCGGACCTGGGTGGGTTGCTCGAATTTGATCGCATGGATCCACGGGCAGATGAAATTCTCGCTGGCGAGATCGACGAGGACGGTGTCGCCTTCGTGGGGTTTGACGGTCACGCTGGGTTCCGGGCCGAGGATTTCCATCATGCGCTCCTGGGGATACATGCAGTCGAAGGGGATGCCGGCGATCATCATCGGCTGGGATTGGAAGTAGGTGCGGGGGGCCAGTTTCAGGCGCAGTTGGAGGCGCCGCAGGTTGTAGTGGTTCGAGTGGGCGAACTCGATGTTGAACTTGAGCGGGCGGGCGTAGGTGATGGTGTGTTCGCCGATTTTGAACGCGATGTTGGCGGTGCCGCCGAAGGAGGGTTGCGAAGGCTCGTTGATCGTCTGCGCGGCGGACATTTCGCGCAGGCCTTCGTCGGGGTTGAAGCCCTCGGTGGCGTCGGTTTCAAAGAGCAGCGGGGATGTTAGATTTGCGGAAACAATCTCCACTCTGGTGCGCAACGGCAAGAGGGATGCCGTGTGCATGAGGGTCTTGTCGTCGTCCCGCCAGTTGAGCTGGTGCATGGGCAGGGTGACCTGGAGGTCGACTTTCTGGCGGTCGTTATCGCGGGTGGAATGGATGCGGAAGTCGATGCCGGTGATGAGCTCGATGGCGTATGCCCGGGTGATGTCGGGCAGGCTGGGATCGGCGGCGAGGTTGGCGACGAGGGCGGGGGCGAGGCGTTCGACGATGGCGCGGGTGGCGGGCACGAGGTGCGTGTCGCGGCGCAGGGCGTGGAGTTCGCGCACGCCGGTTTGCAGGGCATCGGGGGCTTTCGCACCGAGCAGTTCGGTGGCAAGCGCCCAGTTGCGAAGGTAGTAGGAGTGGATCTGGCCGCCCCATTCGCAGACAGGTTCATAGTCGAGCCGTTCGGGTTTCCAGAGCTCGCGTTTGCCGGTGATGGCGAGGTTTTGTTTCAGGGCGTTGAGCACGAGGATGGTGCCTGCGGTGCGGATCCAATTGCCGGTGACGCCCTCGCCGCCTTGGAAGTCGAGCGGGAAGGCGGACTTGAGGAAGCCACCATCCCAGCAATCGTCGAGGGTGAGTTTGTAGCGCAGGTTTTGCAGGTGCTTGAGGAAGACCGCTTCATCGGCATTGGCGATGGCGAGCGATCCGAAGATGAAGGCGAGCGAACTGGTGGCGTGGGAGTTGTCGGTGTCGCCGATGGAGGCGTCCATGCGTTCGATGAACTCGCGAACGGCGGCTGCGTGGCCGCCGCCGATCTGCACGCCGAGCAGGCCGGGGCCGGACATGGCGTGGCCGCCGGCAATCTGCCGTTCGTCGCTGCGCGCCATGCGGCGGCCGCGGCCGTAGGCGTAGGATCCATTGACACAGACGACGCCGGCGTGGCGGATGATGTTGGCGACGAGCTCGTTGTCGTATGAAATCGGCGTGAGCGAGGCGAGCGCCATGCCCAAGGCGAGGTGGCCGGTGCCGTAGTGTTGGCCGGCGATGCCGTAGCCGAAACCATTCACCTTGTGGCCGGCCATGAAGTCGTTTTTGCAGACGTCGGCGAGTTGCAGGTAGGCGGCCTGGATGCCGGCGACGATGCCGGGGTCATTGGTGCGGAGATAATACTCGCTGAGAAACATCAGTCGCATCGTCCGCTCGGCGGTCCATTCGCTGGGGGCTTGGTCGTAGGCGAGCCGGTAGGCGGCCTTGCGGATTTGATCGTCGTACTTTCTTTCGCCGCTCGACATCAAGGCCAGCCCGCAGAACGCGGTATCCCAGCCGTCGGTCGTGTATCCGGCGAGGCGCGGCCAACTGCCGTCTTCGCGCTGCTGGGCGGCGAGCCATTGGGTGTGGCGGCGGACGGTGAGTTCGGTTTTGGCGCAGTCTTTCGGGAACGTGGCGCTGAAGCTGCCGGTCTTGCCGATGGGGAAGCGGACTTCGACGACATGGTCGAGGTGGACGCCGGTAAGCGGGAGCGCCGGGTTGGTGTGGTAGATCCTGGGCTGGACTTTCCCGTAACTGAGTGCGGTGAAATGCCCATTGATCCGCTTGGTTCCTTCCGGGATCTGCCATTTGCCGAAGCCGGTGGCATGCAGGTTGAGGGATTGGCGATAGGACTTGCCGCCCACCTCAACGGGTTGGTCGGTTTGCAATCCGGGTCTGCCATAGCCTGCCTGAATGGCTTCGGCGGGCAATTCAAGGAGGTGCTTCACCCCGTAGTCGCCTTCGAGC
>JBIPND010000252.1:0-5332 GCA_044374015.1 Luteolibacter sp.
CCGTCGGCAGTCCGATAGGTGCCCGCGCTGTGCCACGCCATGCGGATGAAAAACGGCCCGTAATGACCGTAATCCGCCGGCCACCAGGCTTGTGACGCGGTCATCAGTTCGAAAATATCCTGCTTCACGGCCGCCAAATCGAGCGACTTGAATTCCGCCGCGTAGTCGAAATCCTCACCCATCGGATCGGAAAATGACGAGTGCTGGCGAAGGATGCTGAGTTGGAGCTGATTGGGCCACCAATCCTTGTTGCGGGTGCCTCTGCCGGCAGCTTGAGTCGCCGAAGCGCCTGTTGATGGGCCTGAAAACGGGCACTTGGCGCCGTTGTCGTTGAGGGAGGAGTCATTATCCATTTGGTTCATTTGATTGGGAGAGCTTTTAGCTGGTGGGAAGTTTGGGTGAGCGCAGGTTCGATCGGAACCCTATCCGCGTCGGCAGCGTCATAGCACCTCATGCGATCCGTGCAAAATTTTTTCCGGATTCCGGCGACGACTTCGCCGCCGCGGCCGCGAATGGCGGAACCCGCCGGCTGATGGGACGCGCCAGCCTGGCGGATCAACCGCATCCGCGCCGGCCGATCAATTCATCTGAAAAACTCCCCACTGGATTTCCTGGTGAGATCCCGACGTTTCAACCGTCTGGTAAATTCCGGAATTCGCACAGCGGAAATAGAGGGTGAATTTCGCGCTGGATTTGGTTTTTGAACCGGTCGCGGCCGCGTAGTCGAGGTCGAGAATGGCGACTGGAACTTTGAGTCCCTTCAGCGTGGTTTTGGTCGTCCGATAGCTGAAAAGCGCGGAGCTGGCTCCAGCGACATTCGTCACCCGCGCCTTGTTGAGTTTGCGCACGTTGATGGAAGTGGCCACTTGTGAGTCCACCGGGTATTGGTTCAGCTCGACGGTGGCCATTTGTCTGAGCGAAAGCGTCTTGTTGAACCCCACCGCGGCGGGCGGCCGGATGATGTTCTTGTTGGAAAGTTGCCACTTCTTCTGGTCGGTGAAATCCCCTTTGGTGAGGCTTCTGGTGCCGGTTCGCACCACCAGTTGGGTCCTCACCCGGCGCTTTAAAAACCTGAATGCAGGTGGTTGCCATGGTCCGGATTTCTCCTAAACTCGCGGCCGAAATGAGCGCACTCAATGATCTTCTCTCCGCCGCAGTTGCCGATGGCAGCCTTTTGGAATCCGCAAAAAGCAACATCCAGGCGCTGCTGGACGGCACCACCAGTGATATCGCCCCCATGGCCATTCAGGAACTGGTGGACGTGGGCGCTTGGGAGGAACTCAACGACCGCTTTTTCAAAACCCTCGCCTTCGGCACCGGCGGCCTGCGCGGCCGCACCATCGGCCGCGTGATCACCCAGGCGGAGCAAGGAGCCGGCGGACCTAACGGCCGCCCCGAGCATCCGTGCGTCGGCACCGCGACGATGAATTTTTACAACCTCAGCCGCGCCGTCCGTGGCCTCATCGCCTACGCCAAACACTTCGCCGGGCCCAACCGCAAACCGGTGCTCGTGTTCGCCCATGACACCCGCCATTTCTCGCGCGATTTTGCCGAGTTTTGCGCCAAGGTCTGCGCGGATCTCGGTGGCGACGCCTACCTCTTTGAAGGCGCGCGCTCCACGCCGCAGCTTTCCTTCGCCGTGCGCGAACTCCGCGCCGACGCCGGGGTTGTCCTAACAGCCAGCCACAACCCGGCTCACGACAACGGCTTCAAAGCCTATTTCAACGACGGCGCACAGATCGTCGATGCCCACGCCGACGGCATCGTCAAAGAGGTGAACGCGATCACCAGCGAGTTCTACGAACCCGCCTCAGAGCGCGGCACCATCACCGTGCTCGGTGCGGAAATGGACGCGCGCTACATCACCCGCCTGAAAACCCTGCTGCTCAAGCCGTCGCTGCTGGCAGGCGCTTCCACCAAGATCGTTTTCACCAACCTCCACGGCACCGGTGGCCACATCAACGTGCCGATGCTGCGCGGCCTCGGCTTCGAGGTTCTAACCGTGCCCGAGCAGGACATCCAGGACGGGCGTTTTCCCACCGTGGAATCACCGAACCCGGAAAACGGCCCCGCTTTGAAAATGGCGATCGATCTCGCCGAGCAGTCCGGCGCGGAAATCGTCATCGGCACCGATCCCGACGCCGACCGCATGGGCGTCGCCGTCCGCGACTCCGCCGGGAAAATGGTGCTTCTAACCGGAAATCAGATCGGCTCGCTGATGGCGTGGTATCGCTTGAAAACCGGCTTCGAACTCGGCTGGCTCAGCAACGCCAACCGCAGCCGCGCGGTGCTGGTGAAAACCTTCGTCACCACCGAACTCCAGCACGCCATCGCCGATGGCTTCGGCGTCGGCATCGTCGATACGCTCACCGGTTTCAAATACATCGCCGGCAAGCTCCGCAAATACGAGGAAGCCATCCCCGCCGATAAAAAGGGCGACTATCGCTCGCTCACCGAAGAACAAACCCGCGCGTTGCGTCTCGAATACTCGCGCTTCTTTGTCTTCGGCGGCGAGGAAAGCTACGGCTACCTCGGCTCCGACGCCATCCGCGACAAGGACGCGAATGGCGCGGCCCTGATGTTTGCCGAAGTCGCCGCCTACGCGAAATCCGTCGGCAAAACGCTCACCGAGCTGATGGACGACATCTATACCGAATTCGGCTACTACCTTGAAATCGGAAAATCCTTGGTGATGGAAGGCGCCGACGGTGCCGCAAAAATCCAAGCGCTCGCAAATTCCTACGCCGAGAACCCGCCCACCGAGGTCGATGGCTCCGCCGTGCTGCGCGTCCGCGATTTCGCGAAGCAGGATCTCTTCGACCAGGAGGGCGACCTGCTGCCGAAGGAAAAAATGCTCTTCGTCGACCTCGCAGACGGCCGCTCCTTCGCCGTCCGCCCATCCGGCACCGAGCCGAAGATCAAGTTCTATCTCTTCGGCAAACACGCGCCCGGCGGTGATCTGGCAGCCGCGAAGGAATCGGTGAAATCCGGCCTCGCTAACCTCTGGAGCTGGATCGAAGCCGACGCCGCGAAGCGTTGAGAGACAAGGGTGATCAGGCCCGGTGCCTGGCAGCACATCGCCCGTGGAAAGCCCGAGGCGGAAACTCGTCCAGAGGATACTTGACGCCACCCGGTATCGTAACACCTTAATGCTATGAAATTCCACATTAGTGCCACCATTGACGACCAGATCTTGAATGATTTGAACCGATTTGGTCAGCAGGAACGCCGGTCTCGCAGTCAGATCATCGAAATGGCTTTGGAGGAATTCTTGCGGAAGCGGGGCGGTCCTGAGGATGACATCGTGACCTCCGAGGGGCGTTTCGAGGGCCAATTCAGCCGGGAGGAAACCTATGCGCGTTGAGAATCTGACAGGGCGTGTGCTGGTGGATACAAACGTGCTGATCTACGCCACGCTTTCGAACACCCGCCAGCAGGGGGCTCTGGAAAATTCTAAAAATTAGGTTCGACAGCCGGATGCAAAATCATGCAATTAACGGAAACCGGCCCACCTGAAACCTCCGTATCGGCCACGAATCAACCGTTAAAATCCATGCAATTCCCATCCAAAACCCTCCTCCAAGGCACTTTCGCGTCGCTCGCCTGTGTGTTCCCTTCCATCGCCTCCGCTGAAATTGTCCCCCTTGGAGCCGGCAGCTACACCACCGTTCTCCCGGGCGGCTGCAAACCACTGCCCGATAAAATTTACAAAACGGCGGACGTCAAAGGCCCGACGGTCACCAGCCAGTGGTGGAGTTCGCTGCTGTGGCAGGAGTTTTCCAGCAACCTGTTCGCCCACCCGTTAGGCATGGTTTGCAATTCGGAAGGCCTGGCAATCGCCTATCCCGGGGCGGCGCTGGTTGCCAGCAAGGACGCGATCATGGGCGGCGGAGTGACCAAGGACGGCGATTTGAAAATCGGCCTCAGTGCCGGATCGCTGTTCAAGAGCGCCGAGTGCGGCGGCTATTCGGATTGGTTCGTGACCGCCACCTTCAATGGCGGCGACGCATCGCTCAACACGACATTCGGCCACGGCAGCCCGTTCGTTTATGGCACCTACAGCGGCGGCGATCCCGTGCTGCGCTTCAGCGACAAGCCGCAAATCTGGTCCGGCACCGACAAAGACGCGGTGCTCGGCGTCACCGTCAAAGGCAACCACTACGGCCTGTTCGCCCCGACCGGCACGACCTGGAGCGGCCTCGACGGTTTGGTTTTCACGAATAAATCGTCGGGCAAAAACTACTTCTCTGTCGCGCTGCTGCCGGACCAAAAACCCGAAACCCTCGCCCGCTTCAAGCGTTACGCCCACAACCACGTGATTGACACGGTCGTAGACTATCAGGTGGCCCCCGGCAAGGTGAAGGCCACTTACAGTTTCAAAACCAAAGCCATGGAAGGCACCGAAACCGGGACCATCTTCTCACTCTATCCGCATCAGTGGAAATATAGTTCCACCAAGCTCACGGAATCGAGCTATGCCTCGGTGCGCGGCGAAATGAAAATCGGCGAAGGTAGCCAATTCACCACCGAAGTCCCGATCCAAGGCGTGTTGCCGATGCTTCCCGCGGAAGGCATCCGCGACAAGGAACGCATGCTCGGATACCTCCGCAGCGAGGCGGAAAAAGCCCCCGCGCCATTCGCCGATACCTATTGGGAAGGCAAATACCTCGGCCGCCTCGCCACCCTCAGCGGCATCGCGGAAATGGCCGGCGCGGCCGATTTGCAAAAAGGCTTCATCGATGAAATCAAACGCCGCCTCGAAAATTGGTTCACCGCCTCACCCGGCGAAACTGAACCCTTGTTCTATTACAACGCCACCTGGGGTGCCTTGATCGGCAGCAAGCCTTCCTATGGCAGCGACATGCCGCTCAACGACCACCACTTCCATTATGGCTACTTCATTCGCGCCGCCGGCGAGGTCGCGCGGCTCGATCCCGAATGGGCGAAAAAATGGCAGGACAACGTGCTGTTGATCATCCGCGATATCGCCTCACCCAGCCGCAAGGACGCGATGTTTCCGCACATCCGTTGTTTCGACAAATACGCCGGCCACTCGTGGGCTTCCGGCGATGCGAACTTCGCCGATGGCAACAACCAGGAATCCTCGTCCGAGTCGCTCAACGCCTGGTATGGCATGATGCTGTGGGGCGAGGCCACTGGCGATTCATCCATCCGCGACACCGGACTCTATCTGTTCAACACCGAGCGCACCGCCGTCGAAGAATACTGGTTCGACGTCAGCGGGACCAACTACCCCAAGGATTTCCCCCAAGTCGCACTCGGCATGGTCTGGGGTGGCAAGGGCGCGTTCGCCACCTGGTTTTCAGCCGAT
>JBIPND010000253.1:0-5316 GCA_044374015.1 Luteolibacter sp.
CTTTTCCAAGCGGGAAACGAGGGCGGCCAATTCGCCTTCTACACCTACATCGTGCTGACGGCGCTGTTCATGTTAGTCGATACCATCCCGCTGATCGTCAAATTTTTCACCAAACCCGGCCCCTACGACACGCTGGTGGATCGCGATGAAATCACCTTCGACACCGAGCACCGTGCCTTCCGCCAGAGCCGCGTCCGCTACATGGACCAGCTCACCCATGGCAACCTGATCGCCGTCACCCGCAACCAGCGGTTGGAGGAAGCGCTCGTCGATGGCGTCGAACACACCCGCGCCGCCCGCGAGTTTCTCGACTCGCTCACCGAAATGGAACGCTCCTTCGCCGAAAAAATGAAGCTCGAAGAACAATCGATCGGCGTCGCCGAAAGCGACAAACGCACCGCCCTCGAAGCCATCAAAAAGCGCTTCTACGACGACCTCCATCATCGCATGGAAATCTTCTTCACCACCCGCCACGCCTGAATTGAGGAGCGCTGGCTTCAGCCCAATGCCTTGAAGGATTCCAATTTCGGAAGCACCAAAGCTGCGAAACCCCTCAGCCCAGGGCAGCGCCCTGATCTTTATACCCATTTCTCGCTCTTCGTCCCCACGGGGCGGATCATCATACCAGCCCAGGGCACCGCCCTGGGTATTCGCGTCCACCGATTCCCGTGTTCTGAAGGAACGCCGAATATCGTCGTATCACCAAACCGCGCCCGCGCTATGCGGCGTTCTTTCAGAACGTATGGGTTTCGCCATCTTCGTCCCCGGGGTTGCACCCCGGGCTGGTATGCGTGGCCCCGTTGGGGCATCAATTCGTTGAGGAACTACCATGCCGCAATCGCTTTCCAATATCCTCATTCATCTGATCTGGAGCACGAAGGACCGCCACCCATGGCTGGAAAAAGGCATTCGTGAAAAATCTCACGCCTTCCTCGCCGGAGCCGTGCGCCAATGCGACTGCGAGCAGCAGATTTGAATACCTTGCGTGCCCAGCTTCTGGCAGACCCGTATTTCAAGGGTGTCCCCTCCATGCAACCGGCAGCAGGAAAGACCGCGCTCTTCTTCCATGCCAAAGACGACCTGCCGGAAGTCCGCCGCGAGGTCTTTCAGGTGCTCCAGCGGCATGACTTCTCCTTCTATGCCGTCGTCCGCACGATGTCAGTGGTGGCCCGGCGGGTGAAATCCCGCAATGAACGGGATCCGACTTACCGTTACCGCCCCACGGAACTCTACGACAGCGCGGTCAGGCGTCTCTTTGACAAAAAACTGCACACCCGCCCGGCCTTCGAGGTGATTTTCGCCAGCCGGGGCAAGGCCCGATCCCAAGCCTTGCGCGATCACTTGCTGAAAGCACAAGTGAAGTCGACCAAAGCCGCCGACACTTTTGCCGATTGGGCTCCACCCTCTGGGGCATCGCCGACCAACTGCGCGGGGCGATGGATGCGGACGACTTCCGCGACTACATGCTGTCCTTTCTCTTCCTGCGCTACCTCTCCCCATCGTCACGTTGGACAGCCAGGAACCGAAGACCGGGACCAAGAAGCGGCTGGACAGTGTGATGGACTTCGCCTGCGGCTCCGCCTCCCTGCTGCTCAATGTGCGCAAGAAGGTGAACCAGGCCGGCGGCACCATCGGCAAAATCTTCGGCCAGGAAAAGAACATCACCACTTACAACCTCGCCCGTATGAACATGCTGCTGCACGGGGTGAAGGACTCGGAGTTCGACATCTTCCACGGCGACACCTTGCTCAACGAGTGGGACATGATGCGGGAGCCGAACCCGGCCAAGAAACCCAGCTTCGACGCCATCGTCGCCAACCCACCCTCAGATGGACGAGATCAAGAAGAACGACTTCAACCTGAACATCTCTCGCTATATCAGCACGGCGGTGGGGGAGACGGAGATCGATTTGGCCGCGAATCGTGAAAAGCTGGTGGAGATCGAGGACGCGATTCGAGCGGCAACGAAAAAGCACAATGGATTCCTGAAGGAGCTTGGCTTGCCATCATTGCCAATGTGAACGGGATAACCGTCCTCCCCGAGGTCCTGTGAATGGTTCGTGGGTTTTGGGCTGGACACTGGTCCGCCACCCCGACGGCCGGCCGAAGGCGATTCTCGCCATCGACACCGACATCACCGAGCGGAAGAAGATCGAAGCGCAGTTCCTCCGCGCACAACGCCTCGAAAACATCGGCATGCTGGCCGGTGGCATTGCCCACGATTTGAACAACGCGCTGAGTCCGATCATGATGTCACTGGAGTTGCTGTCGCTGCGCTTTCCCGATCCGAAAAGCACCGAATTGCTCTCCACCTTGCGGACGAGCGCGCAGCACGGCGCCGACATGGTGCGGCAGGTTTTGTCCTTCGCCCGCGGGGTCGAGGGCCGCCGCATCGAAGTGCCGCTCGGGCACTTGATCCAGGAAATCGAAAAAATCGCCAACGACACCTTCCTCAAGCAAATCAGGATCGAGACCCGGATTCCCAAGGATCTTTGGCCGGTGGTAGGGGACCCGACCCAGATCCACCAAGTGCTGTTGAACCTCTGCGTCAATGCCCGCGATGCCATGCCCGGAGGCGGCACGCTGAGCCTTGCGGCCGCAAACCGCATGCTCGACCCGCAGTTCGCGGCGCTCAATCTTGAGGCAAAGGTCGGCCGCTACGTTTGTCTGGAGGTCTCGGACAGCGGCACCGGCATCCCGCCCGCGCTGCTTGAGAAAATTTTCGATCCCTTTTTCACCACCAAGGAGCTTGGCAAAGGCACCGGTCTGGGGCTCTCCACCTCGCTGGCGATCATCACCAGCCACGGCGGCTTTTTGCGCGTGGAAAGCGCGCCGGAAAGCGGGACGACCTTTAAAGTCTACCTCCCCGCCCATGGCGACGCCGTCGTCGCCAAAGAGGCCCACTTGGCCGCACCGCTGCCCCGCGGCCACGGCGAGCTGATCCTTGTCGTGGATGACGATGAATCCATGCGGGTGATCACCCAGGCCACGCTCGAAGCCTTCGGCTACCAGGTTTTGCTCGCTTGCGACGGGGCCGAAGCCATCGCTCTGTATGGCAGCCGCCACCCGGAAATCGCGGCCGTGCTGACTGACATGACGATGCCGGTGATGGATGGCGAGACCACCATCCAGCTCCTGAAAAAGGTCGATCCGCGGGTCCGCGTGGTCGCCGTGAGCGGCCTGCCGATCACTCAGGCGGTTGCCAGCAGGTGCGGCCTCGAAAAGAAATATTTCCTCCCCAAGCCCTTCACCGCCGAGACTCTGCTCACGGTGTTGCGGCAGGTCCTCACCCGCGAATGTTGAACCGAGCCGTGTGTGGGTCGGATGCGGCCGCCCATCCGCTTCAGGAACCGCATGCCAAAGCTGGTTTGCTTGTCCGGGCTTGAGTGAGGCGTAAATGCGCTTGCCAGTTACCTTCGCCCGCAGGTAAGATGTGCCGGCGTCATGCCTCAACCAGGCGTCGGCAATTTCCAGTTCCGCCGGATTCTGTCAATTTCCGCGGGCTTGAGGTAGTAAAACGCGGTCGTAAAAATCCCGAAAGCGATTCTCAAAACCGCGTAAGTCACTGAAAATCAATAAGCGCCCGTAGCTCAGCTGGATAGAGCACCCGCCTTCTAAGCGGGATGTCCTTGGTTCGAACCCAAGCGGGCGCGCTTTTTTAAAACAGCCTATTGAATCCCATGCCGGCCCCGAAAAAGTTGTTATTCATCTGCTCGCAAAACAAACTGCGCAGCCCGACCGGTCTTGGCGGTGACTTCGAGGATCGGGTTGGCACCCCCGGGGAGGCGGGTGAATGACATTTCGGAAAGGGATTCGGGAATGCCAGCCCATTTGTAGCCACGGTTGGAGAAGGCGAATTCGCCGTTTTTCAGCGGCGCGGTTTCAAAGGTGCTGCCGGTGATGCTGAGTTCGGCGGTCTCGTGGGTGACGGGGATGATCGAAGAGGTCAAGCCATTCCGCCATCTGAATTGTTTTGCCGTCCACCTAACTGCCATAAACGCGGCGCATCGGATTGTTCTGGAAGAGGGGCTCCCTGTCCACCGTCGCGTCGAATCCCTCCTGACTCTCAAACGCCCCTTGCGCCTCCGGCAGCCACCGCGCCACTTCAGGCGGATCCAAAACCACGCCGTCTTCGCTTCCTCTGGGGTTGTGGACCTCCGCCACGTCCCACGAATGGCAATGTGGATCTTCGGATCACAGCTGGAGTGGCAGATAGTTCCCGTGGGCGCAATTGACAAGCCGACAAATTCGCCCTGCCTTCCCGTGCGCCCGAATTGCCAAATACGGCAATTTCGGCCTTGACCTTGAAGCCCTTTCTGGCGGTCTCCAGGGATTTTGGAGCATCCGCATCATCCCGCAGTGGCGGATCGTATTCCGCTGGAGGGATGGTGATGCCTCCGACGTGAAAATCACCGACTACCATTGAACAACATGAAAACCAAGGACACTTCGATTCCCTTGCTCAACTACTTCGCCGAAACCTTGCGCGAGACGCTGGATGAGTGGCCTGAATCCCAAATTCAGATTTCAAGGGCCACCGGCATTCCTCCCTCCCACCTCAGTCAGATGAAGATGGGCAAACGTCGCTGCACCCCTGAATATGATCTGCGTCTGAGTCGCTACTTCGGCATCGAGGCAGGCTATTGGCTGCGTCTGCAATTGTCCTATGAACTCCAGCGCGCCGAGCGCGAAAACCGCGCGGCCATCCAACTCATCCGCAAGGCCAGCGTCCCCGCCGCCTGATGCGATCACTCTCTGCCGTGGCGATGGCGTCCCGCCGCGGCGTCCTCCTCCAGGTGGCGCTCCACCGCCGGGGGAGCATGCCAATGGCGCGCGAAAGAGACCCTGCGCAAACGAGATCGGGAGGCGATCTTCGCGGCGCCGATGAAGGCCAATACCTCGACGACCCACGAATGGCTGGCGGAAAGGCTTTGCATGGGGCATCCTGCCGCCATGAGCCAGCTTGTGAGCCGGACTCGGAAAGATCCAAAGATTCAGAAAATCCTCAAGAAGCATGAGAAAACATTTAAATCCAAGGACCCCATTCATGGGGGGAGATTGGCAAACCACCGAACCAGCCCCCCAATTGTTTCGTTGCGGGAACCGACTCCAGAAACGGAAGGGCAAAAGCAAGACAAATGTTGAGGCGTGTACTCTGGCCCCATTCGCGGATGCAGACTTTCGAGTCAGGTTTGAGGGAATTCCAGAATGACGACCGAGCAGGATGCTTAAAGCCCATCCATTGAGTGTCTCCAGCCCGTCACTCTGGCTCGCCTTTCAGCGTCCAAATTGAAGAAAAATCCCAACCCCGGGGTG
>JBIPND010000254.1:0-5307 GCA_044374015.1 Luteolibacter sp.
CGTCGGTTGGTCCGTCCGTCACGGGGTCGATCCCCTCCTCATTGGTTTGGTCCTTCATCGGTTGAATGCCGAGGCCGCTGTAGCGGCTCTGCCAAATGCGAAGCCTGATCGCATGCACGGAGGAACGGAGTCAATCCTCCGGTATCGCTGTTGAAACGGGCATCGCGCTCCCGGCTCGTTTTCCCGACTACTACGACCTCTGCTGACATCTCGCCGTCTTGCGACGGGGAGATTTGAGTCTACAGCGTGGAGGATCCGTGAGGCCTCGTTTCCTTATCGATCAGAGACTGGTAACGACTGGTTGACGCTCGATCACGAGATCACGCTCAGCGAGGGCAGGCTGCTGGACCGTGCGGACAACGACATCGAATACTATTACGAATCCCGCCTCGGCACGGAGTTCGTCGGCGTGGAGGACATTCACCTCCATCCCGCCGAGCCGCGCACCTTCCGCCTCTCGTTCACCCGGCGTTTCTGAAGTCTCACGGACCTAACAAGCCCACCCGCGCGAAACCGCGGGCGGGCATCGCCGGCCCCACGCTCCGGCGTGAGCTGGCTTTTTCCCAAACCGCATTCAGGCCGTCGAGTTCCGCGGGAAAATCCTCCGCCGTGGTGGTGATTTCCCCATCCTGCCAGCCATCCGCGATGACTGCGGCAAACATCGGCTGATAGACAAGCGGCGCGAGCTGGGACAGCGCCCGCCTTCTCGGATAGGTCAGGACTTCATGGATGACGCCGTCCTCCTCGAAGAGTGACAGTTCCGGCAGGCCGAGCCCCGGACTAACAGGCATGACTCCGCCTTGCCGCGGCTGATGCCCGAAGCCGAATTCGACGAGGTTTTTCATGCCGTCGAGGTCGGGATCGGCGGCGGGACCGGAGATCGCGGGATCGTCCAACTCGGCGGCGCTGAAATGTTCCGCCTGCCAGCGCGCCAGCGGGCCGATGGCGAAGGTGAGGGTGAAGGTTTCGCTGGAGCCGGTGGGATTGGTGGCACCGGGGCCGGCGAAGGCGGAGGCTGTTAGCCTGAGCTTGTGGATGCCGGGCGCGGTGAAGCCCCAGTTCATGTGGGTGTGGGTGCCTTCGGCATAGTAATAGTCATTGATGGTTCCGCTCTGGTGGGTGGACATCCAGACGGTGGGCACACCGCCCGAGGTCGTCCACAGCGAGAAATCCGCATCGCTGCCGGGCGGCGGGGTGTGGCTCACGAGCGAGACCCGGATCCATGGCCGCGGGTTGATTTGTGAAACGCGGGAATCGGCGGGGATGTAGGAGCCGAAGGTCCCGGCGCTCTGGTTGTTTTCGATGCCCGGCCACGCTTCGCCGGTGCCGGGGGTGCCCTGCACGGCGATCCACAGCGGCTCGCCGGGCAGCGCGCCGGTGAAGGCAAAGGATTGCGAAACCGGCTGGGTGAAACGCGCGCCGGAGATCGAAGGATTGGTGGCGACGTTCGGTTTGTCGGAGAGCGGCAAGAACACGGTGTTTGTATCGTCGGCGGTCTCGCCATTCCCAGCGGTGACGGCCTGGCAGGTCCAGCCGGCTTCGGCGGTCCAGCGCCAGCGGATATCGACGTGCTCGCCGAGCGGAATCAGGTCAGCCTGCAGCGGGAGAGCCGCGATGGCGAAGAAAGTGATACTGCCGCGGGTCACGATTTGTTGAATCGTGGCTGGTGCGTCTCGCGCCAGCCACTTTGCTGCCTGGGCACTTTCACAAATCCTCATGCGCAAAAAGTATAGAGCTGGGTTTTTCATGGGATTCCGGGTGGCTTGGCGATGTTGATTCCTGCTTCGGTTTTGCGTTTCACTGCGGCGGCGGGAATGGATTCCACACGCCCATCGACGTAGAGATAGTTCGAGCGGCCCTTTGCTTCTAGCAGCCCCCCCCCGCCGAAGCGGCCGGGTGAGATGTCGCCGGCCAGCGCGGCCCACGACGACCACTGATTCGAGTGGGTGTGATCGTTGCCCGGTCCGGTGCCGGTGGTGTCCGAACAGATAAAGGCGATCAAGGTGCGCGAGGGATCCGGGATGGCGCTGAGGCGGTTGAGGGCCGGCCCGAGCGGCTCGCCGAATGGGTCGGTTTCCGGGACGAAGATATAACTGTTGAGCAGATAACTGGTGCCCCTGGCCTTGATCCGTTCGGCGCGTTTCGGGTCGGCCGGGCAGACGCGGGATTGCTCGAAATTTCCGAGATAGCGTTCCAAGGTGTAAACCCACGCTCCATCAAGATCGGTGGAATGGGTGGTTTCCGGGAATTTGCCGTCGTGGTCCTGGGCATAGAGGTGCAAGGCCACGCCCAGGTTGCGGAGATTCGCCGCACAGGCGGACTGCCGGGAGGCGGTGATCGCGCCGCTGGCCCCGTGGAAACCCAGAGTTGCGAGCGTGGCGACGATCACGATGACCACCAGCAACTCGACGAGGGTGAAGCCCGGCGGTGGCGCGCGAAACGATGAACCATGGATCATTTCAGAAGTTGCTTCGGTCTCGGGGGCGCGGAGGTGGCGGCAAGTTCCCACCAGCGGATGGCGAGCTCGGGCGGCAGCCAGGGTTTCCCTTTCGGCAGGCGTTTGAGGGCGCGCCAACATCCGCCGCGCCAATCGGGACCATGGGTCCGGGCGATCCATGATTCGTAGCTGATGAGCCAGCGAAGGAAGGGTTGGAAGGCGGCCCATCGCTCCTCCACGGTGCCGCCGCAGCCATATTCACGGCCGGGAACCGGCGGATGATCGCCGTGCCAAAGATCGATACGGGCACGATCACGGGAAAAAACACAGCCGTTTCCCGGGAGGGCCGGCGTCCACGAGGCCACCGCGCCATGCAGCTCGATCCGGCCGTTTTCCCACAGCATTGAATAACAACTGGTCCCGGTGAGCCCGGTTGAAGGCGAACGTGCCATCCCGAATCGCACCAGCGAGTTCCCGTCCGGATGGCGCACATCATGGCCCCAGAAAACCATCTGCTGGGCCAATCCACGGGCGGCATCACTCAGAAAAACCGGGGAAATGTTGAGGGTCGCAGTCACGTGCGAAACATGCGCAGCTGTATAAAATTTGCAATAAAATAGATTATTTGTTGCATCTTTATTGCGTTTGTGGATTCTGAGCGCGTCTTCCACTGATTCCTATGAAACCAAAATCACTACTTCTTGCCACCCTCGCCGCCCTGCCCATCACCGCGCCCATCACCGCGCCCGCCGCCTCGTTGCTGACCGGCGGGCACATCGACGGACCCGCGTTCGGCTATGTTTCGATCGCGGATGTCACCGCGGACCCCACGCTCACCGCAGGCTTCGAGCCCCATTATCACAACGAGGGCGGCGCGGACGGTGCCATCATCGATGGCGTCCGCGTGACCACCGACTCCGAGTATGAGCCTGACGAGCTGATCGTGGTGATTCCCCAAACCTCGACGATTACGGTGAGCGGAACCACCTACTATTGGTTGCCGGAAACCGAGAGCGCGGCAGCGGACAACGGCACGCCGTTTCTCGGAATCGGCCTGGAAGAACTCGCACTTGCCGACTGGGTGGGCGGGACGGTCACGCTCAGCCTGTTGAGCTTCAGCGGACCGGGAGATTTCCTGTTCTGGCAGGATGACGGCTTTGGCGGAGCGAATGTGTTTCTCGATACGGCCAACAACATCAACTCCTTCACTTTGGCCCCCGGCAGCCACACCCACTTCAACTGGGGCTTCACGGAGAACGCGTTCTTCGAACTGGAGTTCGGAATCTCCGGCACCCATGTGGACGATGGTGCGCAGAGCGCGTCTGCGAGCTACTTTGTGATGGTGCCGGAACCATCCGCGGCGCTGCTGGGAGCCTTGGGCGGATTGGCCCTGCTGCGCCGCCGCCGCCTCTGACCTTGAAAAACGGCCGCCTGCCAGGGAAAGCCCGCGCTTCCCGGCAGGCGGTTTTTCGTTTACGGAGGGACTCTCAAATTGCCCGGCAAGGAAACGCCGCGTCCCGACGTAGAGGGCGAATCCATGATCCGCCATCTTCTATCGCTCGCCTGCCTGGTCGCGCCGCTCGACGCGCGGCCCAACGTGCTTTTTCTCGCCGTCGATGATCTCCGGCCCGAACTCGCTTCGTTCGGTGCGAGCCACATCCAGTCGCCGGCGATGGATGCGATCGCGGCCAGCGGTCGCGCGTTTCACCGCCATTATGTCCAGGCTCCCACTTGCGGAGCTTCGCGCTACGCGCTGTTAGCCGGCCGCTATGCGCGCAACCCGGCACGGCGCAGCAACGATGCCATCTTCAACTACGCCGCGAATCACGCCAAGGAGCCACCCTCACTTCCCGAACTTTTCCGCAAAAACGGCTACCGCACCGTTTCCCTCGGAAAAATCTCGCACCACCCCGGCGGCCTCGGCGGCAAGCAGTGGAACGCCCCCCAGAAACCGGAACTCCCGGAAGCCTGGGACCTCCACGAAATGCCCTGCCCACCGTGGCAGGACCCGGTCTCCGCGATGCACGGCTATGCCAACGGCAAAGCGCGCGGCCCCGGCACTCCCGGGCTCGAACACGTCGCCGGCGATGACAAAACCTACACCGACGGCTGGATCGCCGAAGCCGCTATCAGCCAGTTAGACGACCTCGCCAAGCGCGACCAACCGTTCTTCCTCGCCGTCGGCCTGATGAAACCCCACCTGCCCTTCGCCTGCCCGAAAAGCTATCGGGATCGCTACGACGACGTGAAATTGCCCGCCATCCCACATCCTAACAAGCCAGAGGGCCTCAGCACCTGGCACGTGAGCGGCGAATTCTTTCGATACAACTACGGCGGCCGCAACCCGCGCAACGACGCCGCCTACGCCGACGAGGTCCGCAAATCCTACGCCGCCTGCGTCACCTATGCGGACACCCAGATCGCCAAGATCATGGCCCGCCTCGACGAGCTCAAGCTAACAGACAACACCATCATCGTGCTCTGGGGCGATCACGGCTACCACCTCGGCGAGCACGACGTTTGGGGAAAACACACCTTGTTTGAAGAATCCCTGCGCTCCCCGCTCGTCATCCGCACGCCCGGGATGACCGCCGCGGGCACCGCTTCCCAGGCTGTCGTCGAAACCGTGGACATCTATCCGACGCTCGGCGCGCTCTGCAAACTGCCGGTCCCGGAAAAACTCGACGGCCGCTCGCTGGCCGGATTGTTAGAGAACCCGCGAACCGAGGGCCGCAGCGCGATTGCCTACGCACCCGGCAAAGAAACCCTCCGCAGCGGTCGCCACCGCCTGATCCGCCATGGTGGCGCGGGCGCGAAGGCAAAATACGAACTCTACGATCACCGCGCCGACCCCGGCGAAACCAAGAACA
>JBIPND010000596.1:0-3058 GCA_044374015.1 Luteolibacter sp.
GATGGCAAAAAACTCACGGTCATGGTCTGGCATTATCACGATGACGATGTCGCCGGTCCCGACGCGGCCGTCACCCTTGAAATCCCCGGTCTGCCGCTCGCCGACGGCAACGCGAAAGTCACTCACTACCGCATCGACGAGACTCACAGCAATGCATTCACCTTCTGGAAAGCCCTCGGCGAGCCGCCGCAGCCGAGCGCGTCGCAATACGCGGAACTCGAAGCCGCCGGCATGCTAGCAACTCTCGGCCCGGCCACTTCGACACCCATCGCGGATCACCGCGCGACGCTGCCTTTGACGCTTCCACGCCAAGGGGTTTCGCTGGTGGTGTTGGAGTGGGACTGAGTTTTCCCCTGTCCCACACCGCATGCCCCAGGAAACCGAAAACCCAAAGCTTAACCCGAACGGGTGACTGGTGGCACCGGTCCCTGATTCTAGTTTCTCCATGTGTCGTGATATCCGGCTGGTCACCCGCACGGGTCATCGGACGCGACTACCGATCCATTCCGAATAGACCCACCCCGAACATCCTCGATCCAATAGCCTCCATGAAACCCAGATTCCACAATCTCCTTGTTAGCGTTTCCGCCGTCATCAGCTTCTCGAACGCATCCTTGTATGCCGTGGACTTGCACAAGGCCAATAATACCGACGCACTCACTGCCGCCACCTCATGGGTGGAGAATGTCATTCCAGGCACCACCGACAACCTGATCTGGGATAGCACGCGCACCGCCGCGGGCCTTTACTCGTTTGGCAACGGCCAGTTCACCGGCGGAGTCACCATCCAGAATCCCGGCGGGCTGGTTCAGCTGCGGGTGGCATCGAACGGCACCACCACACTGGCCAACAACGCGTTGATCGACATGTCGGCGGCCACGGTGGATGCGGAGTGGACCGGTGGCGCGATTCGGATCGAAAATGGCAACTACCTTCCAACCTTCACGGTCGCTGCGGGCAGGACGCTGACGATTGGCGGCAATGGTTTCAACAATCGTGGCAATACCAAAACCTTCACCTTCGCCGGTGCGGGAAATGTGATCGTTAACGCCAACGTCGGCAGCGGCGGTGCGATGAATTTCAATGTGAACGGTGCCAAGGTCACCATGAACAACGCCGCCAGCGGCTGGACCTTTGGCGCGGTTTCCAGTGGTCAGCTCGTGATCGGCAACTCGACGGTTCTGAGTGGCAAGCGGCTCACCAACAGTGTCGCCAATGGTCTGGCATTCGGCACCGGCGTCACCACCGCAGTTCTCGGTGGACTGGAAGGCAGCGGATCTTTTGTGCTGGAGAACGCCGATACCACCGCGGTCGCCCTCACCATCGGCAGCAACAACACCAGTTACTCCATCTCCGGCGCGATCAGCGGGGCGGGTTCATTGATCAAGACGGGATCCGCCACCCAAACTCTATCAGGAGACAACAGCTTTGCCGGCGGCATCTCGCTCGACGCCGGCGCGATCACCTTCGGACACAGCAACGCCGCCGCAGGCGGTACGGTGACCGCTGCGAATGGAACCACCGTGAACCTCGCGAACGCGGCGTCCGTATTCCTGAATGGAACGGTCGCGGTCTCCGGTGCGGCTGCAAATGTGGTTCTATCCTCAGGTAACATTTCCGCGGGTTTCTCCAGCGCGTTCACCGGAGCGGCGGACCAGACGCTGACGATCACCGGCGCGAACCAGGTGAACATCGCTTCCAACTTCCAACAGTTCAGCGGCATGAACGGAACCGTGGCGGTCGCCAGTGGCGCGACTTTGCGGTTCTCCGGCTCCAGCCTGAACAACGGCGGCGGCAACACCACCTTCGCCCTGACCGGCAATCTCGTCACCCGCAACAACGGTTCCCTCGCCCTCGGCGCACTGAGCGGAAACGGAAACATCTCGATGGGCGGGGCCGGACCTAACGGCGCTCAACTTCAACTGACGATCGGCGCGAAAGGTCTCGCCGCCACTTACGCTGGCGCCATCAGCGATGCGGATGCCCTGAATGGAAAAATCGTCAACGTCACCAAGACCGGTGCGGGGACACAGACCTTCTCCGGCATCAGCACCTACACCGGCGCAACCTTGGTTTCCGCAGGCACGCTTTTGATTACCGGAGAGCTGAGTGATTCCGCGGTCACGGTGGACGGTGGAACGTTTGGCGGCACCGGAACGATCGCCAGCTCGCTCGATATCGTGAGCGGATCACTCCAGGTGGCCGATCTCGCTAACAGTCTCAGCGTCGGCGGCACGGTGACGCTCTACTCGGGATTCGGAGTGGACGATCTCGCGGGTCTGGTTTGGGGGGATGTCACCAATGACACCTACACTCTCATCGACGGCACTCTGGCAGATGGAATCTTCGCCCAGTTGAATCATAACAGTTTCGCCACGGCCTATGACATCGGCGGCGGACGCAAGGCCTACTTCCAGGAAGGAAGCCTGCAGCTCGTCGTCATCCCCGAGCCCGGTGCCGCGCTGCTGGGCTCGCTCGGACTGCTCGCCCTGCTGCGCCGCCGCCGCGCTTGATCGATCTCCGGAGTTGAATCGGTTTTTCTCCGGCTTGACGGGGTCTCCGACTGCGGTCGGGGGCCCCGTTTTCGCGGCGGGGTAACCCCTCGACAAATCACCATCCCCACGACAATTTACCCCAACGCGTGCGAATTCTTCCATTCATCCTCCTGCTGCTGCTGCTGGTCATCGGTTCCCGTGCCGCGGAAGCTACGTCGCGGGCGGGGATGCTGGTGCGGGTTTGGCAGTCTCAGGACGGCCTTCCGGGAAATGTGGTGCGCTCGGTGGTGCAGGCGAGCGACGGTTACCTGTGGGTGGCGACGGCGGAGGGAGTGGCGCGCTTCGATGGCTTTGAGTTCGAAGTGATCGAGCCCGAGGGCGACTTGCGGCGCAACCGCCTGGCCTTTTCCCGGCTCTTCGCAGGCATTTCCGGACGGGTCTGGGCGACCACCTATCAGGGCGGGCTCTACCGCTCCCATAACGGCCGGTTCCACCGGATTCTCAACAACGCCAGAGGCCCGCAGCCGCCGCTGGTCACGCAATTGAGTGAGGACAAGGACGGC
>JBIPND010000256.1:0-5288 GCA_044374015.1 Luteolibacter sp.
ATAGTAGGCGAGCACCAGTGCGCCGCCGATCACGTGAAGCCCGTGGAGCCCGGTCATGGTGAAATAGATCGCGTAATAGGTGTTCCAAGCCGGTGTGAATTTCGACGCAAATCCGACCTGCTCCCGGGGAAGGGAAAAGTGAGGGAAAGTTTCATCACCACGGGCGTTGTAGTTGGGCCCCTTGAATTCCTCGGTCAACGCTGCGGTGGTGGAAAGTTTGGCGCGCCCACCGTCTTCAGCCTTTTTGGCGAGGTCTTTCCAACCGATGCGGTAGCGCTCCTTTTGGGTGGGCTCGCGTTTCGGCTTACCTGCCTTGTCCGTGCCGTAGTCCTTGAGCAGTTGCGCCTCGAGCTTGGCGACTTCGCCATTGTGCCACTCCCAAGCTTCCTTGGCGAACGGGCTGTTCTGGATCAGCCAGGAATTCTCAATGGCGAGCATCGGGTCCACGCCCTTCTCGACGGCCTTCATCGCGAAGTGTTGGAAGTCGATCGCATCGACGTTGTGGAAAACCATCGGGCTCGCAAGAAGCTTGCCATCCACCACGGTATCATCGCGCAAGCGGGACTGGCCGTCGGCCTCTTTGATGTCACGCGGCTTGAAATCGAAAGCGACCGGCGGTTCGACATTGAAGACCACCGCGGAAGTTTCCGTCAGCAATTTGGGAGCGAGGGCGGCCGTATCGATGTTCACATCCGAAGCGAGCTGCCAGCCTTTTTTGCCCGGGTTCTTGGCCAGCGCGTCCTTCCACTCCTGCCGCAGTGCGGCCGTGCGGTAAGCGCCGTTGTGGCTGCGGGCGGCGAGATGGGAATCCCGGATGCGGTTGAGAAGATCAACGGAAAGCAGCTCGCCGGCCTTGGCGAGGGTTTCAGCAGGTTGGCCTTGTTGAGTTACGGCGGTGACATCCGCGCCCAGCACGATTTTCGCCTTCCGGTGTTCCGCTTGGGTGAGCAGCTCCTCGACCCACGGCGCGTGGAAGCGGACGGTGCTGAATGTGAGTTTCGAAGCTTCGATAAAGATCAGGTTTTCCTCAACCTTCTTGCCGTTGTGATCGAGCACATACTTGTCACCGTCTTTTTCATAACCCAAATGGCCTTCGATCACGGTGAAGTCTTTGAGACGCACCCCTTGGTGATTCAATTTCACGTTGTATTCGACGCCCTTCAGGACCATGAAAATCAACGCGCAGAACACGGTGATCCCCATGAAGATTTGAAACTTCCGCCACTCGCGCATTTTCAGAGCTGCCCAGGCGAAAACCACCGTCACCGAGGAACCGATCAGCACGAAGGTATTGATCAGGCCCGGCAGCACCGGAAGCGTCCGCTCCGGCCATGGGTAATCCGCACCGAGGCGGAGGAACACATAGGCCGAGAAGAACCCGCCGAAAAGCATAACTTCGGAAGCGAGGAACAACCAGATCGCGATCTTCGAATTGAAGAGACCGGTGTCCTTGCGGGGAGTGACGATATAAGGAATTTCCATTGGAGAAAAAGCAGGCTGAATTGGAATTAATGCTTGGCCGCGGGAGTGACCGCCGGTTTGTCGGCGGGCGTCGAATGTTTCGGCTCGATCCACTGCGGAAGGAAATCCTCGTCACAATCCGGACGGCTGTATTCGTAGGGACCGCGATACACGACCGGCTCGGTGAGGAAATTGCCGTGGCCCGGAGGAGTCGGCGTGGCCCATTCCAGCGTGGTTGCATCCCAAGGGTTGTCGCTCTCGACCTTTTTGCCGAATTTCCATGAGGCAAACAGATTGATGACAAAGAAGATTTGGAAGAAGGCCAACGCCCAGGCACCCATCGACATCAGGATATTCATATCGATATGCTGCGCGACGGTGTTGCCGAAGATGTTCACGCTGTCCTGGGCTTTCGAAAGGTAGGCATCCCCCCCGTTATACCAACGGCGATGGAAACCGGCCATGCCTTGCACCAGCATCGGGAAGAAGATCAGGTTCATACAAATCAAGCTCGGCCAGAAGTGCAGATGGTTGAGCGTCCGGCTCATGTAGCGACCGGTGATTTTCGGGTACCAGTGCAGAACCCCACCGAAGAAGCCGAAGAGGATTCCGGGTGCGACCACGTAGTGGAAGTGGCCGATCACATAGTAGGTGTCATGCAGGTGAAGGTCCGCGAGGTTGAAGGCCAGCGGCAGGCCGGTGAGACCACCAATGCCGAACATCGGGATGAAGGCACAGGCCCACATCATTGGCGGCGTGAAGCGGATGGAACCACCCCACAGCGAGATCAACATGGCGGTGATGATGACCACCGAAGGTACCGAAATCAGGACTGTGGTGGTCTGGAAGAAGGTAGAAACTGCCGCGCCCATGCCGGTCATATACATGTGGTGGGCCCAGACGACGAAGGAGAGGAAACCCAGCACCAGCACCGAATAGACCATCGACTTGTAACCCCAAAGTGGTTTGCGGGTGTTGGCGGGAATGATTTCGCTGACGCAGGCGAAGGCGGGAAGCAGAAGCACGTAAACTTCCGGATGGCCGAGGAACCAGAACAAATGCTGGAACAACAATGGCGAACCACCACCGGACAAATCCGCCAGACCGTCGCCCTTGGTGTAGAGACCGGACGGCATGAAGAATGAGGAGTGACCGACGCGGTCCATCAACTGCATGATGCCGGCAGCCTCAAGCGGCGGGAAGGCGAGCAGCAGCAGGAAAGCGGTGACCAGCATCGCCCAAACCAGGAACGGCAGGCGCATCCAGGTCATTCCCCGCGCCCGGAGGTTGATGATGGTGGTGATGAAGTTGACCGAGCCGAGCAGTGAGGAGGTGATGAGAAAGACCAAACCGATCAGCCATTGCGTCTGTCCCGCGAGCCACTGGTTGACCACCTGGCCATCGGCGAAGCCCGCCAGCGGTGAGTAATTGGTCCAGCCGGATTTGGCCGCCCCCGATTCCATGAAGAAGGAGCCGCACATGATCAAGCCACCGGCCAGATAGACCCAGTAGCTCATCATGTTGAGCTTGGGAAACGCCATGTCCACCGCGCCGATTTGAAGCGGGGTGACATAGTTGCCGAACGCACCGAACCCCAAAGGCACGATGCCGAGGAAAACCATGATGGTGCCGTGCATCGCACCAAACATGTTGTAGGTTTCACCGGTGACTTTCCCATCCTGCAACCAGCGGGCTTTCCAGCCGTCAGTGAAGATCCAGCTCATCCATTCCGGCAGCGGTTGATGCGGGTAGGCGATGCTCCAGCGCATCACCATCATCAGGTAAAATCCGAAGGCGAGGAACAGCATGGCGGTGATGCCATACTGGATACCGATCATTTTGTGATCGGTGGAGAAAACGTATTTCGACCAGAATCCTGGATTGTGGTGATGATCATCGTGGTGATGGTCATCATGGGCGTCGTGCCCGGCGTGTGTGTTGGCGTGAGAGCTCATGGTTCCGTCTTGCGGCGTTGGTTAATCCAAATAATGGGAAGTGAATAGCAAAAAATGCGTGGTGGATTTCTAAGAGTTTGGATCAAAATGGAAAACTCAGGGAATCGGGCGGGAAGTTGAAAAATCGAGTGGAGTCACAGCGGGATGGGAAGATTTGCACCGGAAGGTGTGGACCGGCAGCAAAACCGTCAAGGTCAGGGTGCGGCGGCTTCTTCGACAGGCGCCAAGGTCAGCGGATCGACCATGGTTGCAGGATCGAGAGGCGCACCGCTGAGGGCCTTGGTGTGGGCGGCAGCGAGTTCCTCGGCAGTGACCATCCCACCCGCGTTCGGACGTGCGCCGGAAATTTCGATGGCTGCCTTGGCCATTTCGGTGGTGACCACATCACCGACCGAGTTGCTAAAGTTGTTGCGCAGATAGGTCATGATCCCGGCGAGGTCCTCGGGTGCCATGCCGATCCCCTGAGGGGGCATGACGCCGTAGGTTTTGCCATCGCTAACAGGACCTTGGAGGCCGTTGAGGATGACCATGGCCAGACGGTCGGTCTCGCCGGTCACCCAACTGGAACCAGCCAGGGAAGGATAGGTGGAGCCATTGCCTTTGGCGTCGGGACCATGGCAACCGCCGCACTTGGCGGAATAGATTTTCGCACCCTTCGTGCTGTAGGCGACGAGCGCCGTTTTGGGCACCGGGCCGGTATCCGCAGCGCCGGGCGCGGCTGAACGGACATAGCCGGGGCGGAACGTGGCGCCGTAGGCAAAAAGGCTTCCGCCACCACCGAGGATGCCGCCGGCGATCAGCAGAACGACTCCGCAGGCGACGAAGGCCCAGAGGGAAACCGGCTCGATGCCGTTATCCACAATCCGCTTTTCGCGGGCGCAGGCGGCGGCTTCGCGGACCACGCGCCCATGCGCTTCGGTCACATTGATCGACTCCTCAAGGTCAGGCTTTTGGTTAGAGGGAGACATGTTTGAAATTAGGTGGGAAGTGGATGAATTCAACCGTCACTTTTCAGATTTCGCAGGAGCGAAATTGAGTGCGGCGGGGACCGGTTGGTCCTTTTTCAGGGAGATCAAATAAGAGACCAAAGCTTTGGCATCCGAGTTCGGGACGAGTTCGGTGGTTTCCGTGCCACCGAAGGACAGGGCATCCACCGAGCGGCCGCCCTGGACTTTTTTCCCGGTGAACATGAAGCGGAAGGACGGGCAGGTGGATTTCCAGAGTTCCGGGCGATGGCGCGGGTTGTAAAGGCGCTCGTAAAACCACTGCTCCGGACTTGGCCCGTTCACAGCGTTCGCCTCAGCGCGGCGGCCGACGTTGGAAAGATCCGGGCCCATCCGGGCGACGCCGACTTGGGCGAAGCGCTCGCCGGCAAAGTCAAATGCATTGGTTTCGCGGCGGGTATCGCCGCGGTCCGGATCCGCCTTCAAGCCACCCCAATCCGGGCGGTAAAGGTCGTTGCCGGCATAGGTCGGCCGGACCAGCTGGGTGTGGCAGAGATAACAACCGTTTTCGGCATAGACCTGTGCGCCGTTTTCAATACGTCCGGCGCGTTTCGGATTGAAAATCCCGGTGGTGCCATCGATCGCCTCGTTGAGTTCGATGGGAGCGAGGTTGCGCATCTTGATATAGGGCACAACGACGATCGCAAGCCAGGCGACGCCGAAGCTGGCGGATAAACCGAGAATGAAGGAGCGGAGACTCATTGGGAAAGGATAGGTAATTTGAAATCTGAAACCTGGGATTTCATCTCAGTGGGCGTGCATGTGCCCGGGACCGGCGTTGTCGATATCACCCTCATCGCCATGAGGGCTGGAACCGTGGTGGGCGACGAGCAGGGTCGGGTGCGAACTGCGGCGGCCCAGACGTAAC
>JBIPND010000255.1:0-5288 GCA_044374015.1 Luteolibacter sp.
CGCCGGCTGGATGGACGCCGGCGTCATTTGCCCGTGGACCATCTGGCAGGTCTATGGCGACACCCGCGTCATCACCGAGCACTGGCGGAAAATGAACGACTTCATGGCTTGGCGCACGATCCGCGATCCGCAGCTCAAGGGGGCCGAGGACGACTGTGGCTTCGGCGACTGGCTTTCTGTTGGAAACGTGAAGACGCCCATTCCGTTCATCGACCTCGCCTACCACGCCTACGATGCCCGGCTGATGGCGGAAATGGCCGCCGCCATCGGCGAGACCAAGGACGCCGCGAAATACCAGGCACTGGCCGCCAAAGTGAGCGCCGCATTTCAAAAAGCCTATCTGCAAAAGGACGCGAAACTCGCCATCCACAACCAGACGGCCTACGCCATCGCGCTGTTCTTCGACCTCATCCCCGCCGACCAGCGCGCCGCCGCCGCCGGCCACCTCGCCCAGCTTGTTAGGGAAAACGGCAACAAGATGACCACCGGTTTCCTCGGCACCCGCCCGTTGCTTCCCGCTCTATCAGCCACCGGCCATCACGACCTGGCAGGCATCCTGATGCAGCAGCGCGAATACCCGAGCTGGGGCTACGAGGTGGACAACGGCGCCACCACCATCTGGGAACGGTGGAATTCCTACGTCAAGGGCAAGGGCGTCCACGAGCCTTCCATGAATTCGTTCTCCCACTATGCCTTCGGCGCGGTCTGCGAATGGATGTTCTCCGAACTCGCCGGCATCGACCGGGCCGCCCCCGGTTTCGACCGCGTCAAAATCGCCCCGCGCCCGACTGGCACCATCACCCACACCGCCGCCTCCATGGAGACCCGCCACGGCAAACTCGCCTGCTCGTGGAAGATCGAAGGCGGAACCTTTCTAGCCGAAATCACGATCCCGCCGAACACCACGGCGGAGGTGATTCTGCCAGTGAAAGGCGCGATCGAGGAGGGCGGAGCCGCGGCCAGCGGACGGCCCGGCATCCAGTCCGTCAAAGGCAACACCGTCGTTGCCGGATCCGGCACCTATCACTTCCGGGCCACGCTCTAACTATATAAACCCATGAAATTTTCCCGGTTACTGATTTGCCTGCTGGCTGTGATCCCGGCATCACGCGCCGCTGCGGTGGCGCTGCGCCTTGAACGCTTCGACGGCCCCGCGCCCGCCTTCACCGAGGCCGCCGGCGTGGTGGAGCTCAAGGGGCCGATGTCGGTCCGGGCCATCCCGGCCGCAGCACCCGCGGCTGACGAAACGGTCATCGAGTTTGAATACTTCTGCGCTGGCGGTGTCCCTTCTTTCGCGGCGCTCCCCGGTCCTCCGTTCGAGGCGGCGACCGCACGCTGGCTTCCGGCGCTCGGCCACAGCGAGGCGTGGGCGTCCTACGCCACCCGCATCGCCCCGGCCGGGAAACCCCTGCCGTCCGGTTGGACGCAACTGCGTTTCGACCTGCCACTTCCGGCCGACCGCGTGCTGCAACTTCGCAACGTCCGGCTCAGGCCGGAACGCGCGGGTGAGTTTGATACCATCGCGGCCAAAGCCTCGGCATCCGCCACCCAGGAAGCACTCCGAGCCTACCTCGACCGCACCTTCACCTCGGTGATCGAAAGTGTCTCGGTGAGCAAGGAACTCGTCCGGATCAAGGGCAAGGCGGCCCCGGCCAGTGGCGCGGTTTTCCTAGCAGATATACCGATGGACCTGCTGCTCGACGATCCGCGCAGCTGGCAATCGCTGGTCGAGGTGAAGCCGGATGCCAACGGCGCATTCCTTATCGATGTGCCGCGCCGCCGCCAGCGCGACGGGCGCGATTACGACCGCCTGACCTCCCGCTGGCAACTCGTGCGCAAGTCCGGCAGTGGCTGCGAGCCGCTGTCCCACGCCCGCTACGCCGAAACCATCATATCCCGCGCGCCCGGCCTGCCCGCCGCCCGCCCTTCTAACAAAAAAGGCCTCGGCGGATGGCGCCAGGGGATTTTTCCTAACGAACTCCAGGATCTCGGCGTCACCGCGGTCACCGTGAACATGATGGTCCACTCGCTCGTCTCTCTCAAGCCCGGACCGGGGACCGAACCCTTCGAGTGGCAGGGCCGGATCTACCATGCGCGCACCAAAGAGCTCGCTTCTTTCGATTCGACGTTTCTCAAGGCCCAGAAGCACGGTGCCATGGTTTCTGTTATTTTGTTAGTTTCGAATCCCGCGAAAACCGCCGAGCCACTGGTCCGGCTGCTCGGTCACCCGGACGCGGTCAAGGAGGGTATCTTCGCCATGCCGAACGTCACCTCCGCCGAGGGGATTTCGCTCTATGGAGCCATTCTCAACCTGATCGCCGAGCGTTGGTCGCGGCCCGACGGCAAATACGGACGCGTCCACCACTGGATCATCCACAACGAAGTCGACGCCGGCTGGGTGTGGACCAATGCCGGGGATAAACCGGCCATCGTTTACATGGATCTCTATCAGCGTTCGATGCGGCTGATGGACCTGATCGCGCGGCAATATGACCCGCACGCCCGCCCCTTCATCACCCTCACCCACCACTGGGCGGAAGCGGGAAACAAGAACTGGTATGGCTCGAAACGTGTGCTCGAACTGCTGCTGGAGTTCACCCGCGCCGAGGGCGATTTTCCGTGGGCGCTCGCCTATCATCCGTATCCGCAGAACCTTTTCAATCCCCGCACCTGGGAGGACGAGCAGGCGACCTTCGATTTCAACACCAAGAAGATCACGCCAAACAACCTCGAAGTGCTCGACGCCTACATGAAACAGTCCGCGCTTCTCTATCAGGGAGAAGTCCGGCCGGTGCATCTCTCGGAAAACGGGTTCAACTCGAAGGACTACTCGCCCAAGCAACTGGAAGACCAGGCCGCGGGCATGGCGCTCGCCTGGAAGAAAATGGCCGGGCTGTCGTCGATCGAATCCTGGCAATACCACAACTGGATCGACAACCGCAGCGAGGGCGGCCTGCGCATCGGCCTGCGGAAATTTCCCGACGAACCCGGTGATCCCTCCGGCGCCAAGCCCATCTGGCACCTCTACAAAGCGCTCGGCACTGCCGATGAAGACCGCATCGCCGAACCCTATCTGAAGACCATCGGCATCCGCGCGTGGGACGAGGTCCTCCACCGCGGGCCGATCCGCTGATGCGAGCTGTGAGCACTCCCGTGAACACGGGAGGCCGGGAATGCATGATTGCCCGTCTGAAGGGAATGCTTCAGCTTGTGAACCATGCATGACATTTCCAACGTCCCGATCCAAAACACCGGGTCGCCGGTGGGGTGGTTCAGGATGGTCGGACTGCTTGCGATGATGGTGGGAGTCGGTTCCGCCGCTGAAGTCGGTGGGTTCGATCATTGGCTCGCCAACCGCCTCAGCTCCCGCCTGCCGGTCGTCGAGCACAGGCTGGCTGAAATCGCCAGCCAGGTGGAAGGCCTGCCGGTTCTTCCCGATCTGGATTCGCTCGGCACTCACGGTTTTCATTCCAATTTCACTGCGGGATCCGAGGAGAACTGGTTCGCGATCGCGTGGGAAACCCCGCAGACCATCGATGGCATCGCCCTGCTGCCCACCCGTCTAACCACCCAGAGCGGCGACACCTCGAACTACGGTTTTCCCCACGCGCTGCGGGTGGAGGCGATGGTTCCCGGCGCGCGGGAGCCCGTCGTGCTCGCCGAACTGGCGGACAGCCATCTCGGTGTCCGAAGAGGGGATCCGGTGTTTTTTGAAATCCCGCCGACCGAGGTGCTCTCGCTGCGTTTTATCCCGGTCGATCTGCCGCGGCTCCCCGGAAAGCATGTGCGCTTTTTCTCGGTGTCGGAGCTGATGGTGTTCCAAGGCGAGCGCAACCTCGCTCCTGATGGAAATCTATCCGCCGCGTTCAGCATCGATGCGGAATTCGGCTGGAACCTCCGCTATCTGGTGGACGGGCAGTCTCCCCTCGGCCCACCCGAAGTGAAGCCTCCCAGTCGAAGCCTCGGTTGGCACACCGATCTTGCGGAAACCGGCAGCACGGTCACTTGGGCGGCGATCGATCTCGGGGAAGAACTGCATTTCGATGGAGTGAATATCGTCGCGGCCAGGGGCGACTCGCCGGTGAAAGGGCCGGGCTTCGGGTTCCCCGTTAGATTTCAAGTCGAAGTCAGTGGTGGTGACGACCCCGCCGAATGGAAGACCGTCTGGACCAGTGGCAAGGTGGACTTTCCCAATCCCGGCTACAATCCCGTCACCCTCCATTTCCCGCCCGTCACTGCCAGGCATGTCAGACTTGTCATTTCCCGGCAGCATCAGCCCGACCAGTTCACTGCCCCGCGCGTGCTTCTCTCGGAAATCCAGGTCCTTGACGGAATCACCAATCTCGCTCTTGGCAAAAAGGTGACCACACCGGATCGTTTGCTCTCGCGCCCCCACGACGGTGTCCGGGTGTGGAGCGTGGAAGGCCTCACCGACGGGCATTCATCCACGGGCCGCTTGATCCCGCTTCGGCGCTGGGTCTCCGACCTGTCCCGCCACTTCGATCTGGCGCTGGAACGCCGCGCCCTGCTAGCCGAGCGGGCCACCATCCTCGAACACGCCCGGATCTGGGGGCTTACGGCGATCTTTTCCCTGCTATCGGTGGTGATCATCGGCCTGGTGTTCTGGCAGATCCGCCTCCGCCTCACCGGACGCCGCCAGGTGAAAGCGCTGCGCCACCGGATCTCCAGCGATCTTCATGACGAAGTCGGCTCGAATCTCGCCACCATTGCTCTGTTGGCTGAAATCGCGCCACCGAAAGACCCGTCCGAGCGCTTCGGCGATATCAGCCGGATGGCCCGCGAGTCGTCGCTCTCGCTCCGCGAAATCGTCGATCTAACCATCATGCCTAACCGGGCGCGCAAACCCCTGCCGGAGCGGCTGCGGGAAATCGCCACCCTGATGCTCAAGGACCATGATTGGGAATTCATCGGCGAGGCGTCCCCCAGCCTCGATCCCGAACAGCGGCGCAACCTGGTGTTTTTCATCAAGGAGGCTCTCCACAACATCTCCCGGCACGCCGCCGCCCGGCACGTGACCATCCACTTCGATGCGGACGATTCCCGAGTGACTCTCCGGATCGCGGATGATGGCTGCGGACTGCCCCCGCCGCCGCCCGGCGGCCAGCCGCGCCTGCGCGCGCTGGAACAACGCGCCGAGTCACTGCATGGTTCCCTCGCGGTCGAATCGGAGCCCGGCCACGGCACCACGCTCACCCTTCGTTTCCTGCTCCGCAAACCCAGATGAAAATGCCAGCTCCCAAGCCATCGATCTGTCTCATCGAGGATCA
>JBIPND010000257.1:0-5278 GCA_044374015.1 Luteolibacter sp.
CCCGCGCCGACGATCGGTGCGAGCGCGCGGCGCTGGTTGGGGGGATTTTTTTCCCACGGCTGGCCGATGTTCCACGATTGCTGGGTCGAGTTGATGCGCACCACGGACGTCTTCACATCCGCCAGGACTTCCAAGGTTTCCTCGACCGCCGCCGCAGCTTCTGCCGGCGCGGCGGGAGTCTCAGATGTTAGTTTCTGTTTGGGCGGTTGGCAGGCGCAGGTGAACAGCAAGGGAAGGAAGAGGAGCGGGCGCACGTGGATTGGGGAGTTGAGATTGAGATTGGAGAGGGGGAGAGGGGCGCTTTATTTGAGGCCGAGCACGTCTTGCATGTCGTAGAGACCGATCGGTTGGTTTTTAAGCCAGAGGGCGGCGCGGACGGCGCCGGAGGCGAAGGTCATGCGGGAAGAGGCCTTGTGAGTGAGTTCAAAGCGTTCGCCATCGGCTGCGAACAGCACCGTGTGATCGCCGACGACGTCACCGCCGCGCAGCGTGTGCATACCGATTTCGCGGGGCTTGCGCGGGCCGATGTTGCCGAAGCGGCCGTGGGCGATGTCGTCTTCGTAAGACGTGCCGGTTTCCTCGTTGAGGATTTCAAGAATGCGGCGG
This sequence comes from Luteolibacter sp., assembly GCA_044374015.1. Classification (GTDB taxonomy): domain Bacteria; phylum Verrucomicrobiota; class Verrucomicrobiia; order Verrucomicrobiales; family Akkermansiaceae; genus Luteolibacter. The sequence continues at coordinate 607 of JBIPND010000257.1, forward strand.
GCGGTGCCGGAGGGGGAGTCGATCTTGTGGCGGTGGTGCATCTCGGTCACCTCGATATCGAAGCGGTCCTGAGTCAGCACCCGCGCGGCCTGGCGGGTGAGCCAGAAGAGCGTGTTGACGCCGACGGAGTAGTTAGAAGCATAGACGATCGGGATGGTTTTGGCCGCTTCATAAATCACCGCGCGCTCCTCATCACTGTGACCGGTGGTGCCGATGACCAGGCTGGTGCCGTGTTTCAAGGCCGCTTCGACCAGCGGCGTGGTGAACGAGTGAATCGTGAAATCGATCACGCAGGCTGCCTTCGAGATCGCCAGCTCGAGGTCCTCGCCGGCGTCGTGGGTGGCGGTGACTGCGACGGCGGATTGTGCGGCGGCGGCTTCGATGACGGCTTGGCCCATGCGGCCGGATTTTCCAGTGACGAGTAGATTCAACATGTCCAATTTCGGTGTTTCAGTGTTTCAGGGATTTGCTCTACCAGATCATGTGCTTGAGCTGGAGTTGGTCGGCGCGGTTGGCGGCTTCTTCCGCGCGCGGGCCTTTGAAGGAGGCGATTTTTCCGGCCACGGCGATCGCGGCGGGCCAGCGTTGGGCTTTTTCGAGAAGGCTGAGGGCTTTGAATCCGCAGAGTTCGAAGTATTCCCATTCGGTCGGCGGGGTGGGGGTTTCGAGCACGGAATAGTAGGCGTTGAGGGCTTGGCCCTCGCGCTTTCTGCTGGGATCCTTTTCGTGGGGCAGTTGTTCGAGCGCCAGGCCGCGGAGATATTGCAGCCGATGGACCAGCGCCGGATGTTTCTCCGCGTGGGGTAACAACTGGTCGTAGATTTCGAGCGCTTTCATCAACGAATCGGGGCTGGTGGCACCCTGCGCATACAAGGCCTGGCCCAACAAAAGCCCGGCGGGCAGGCGCAACGGGTCGGGCTTGGGCAGGGTGTCGAACCACTGGCTGAGAAATTCCGCCGCCTCGGCAAAGCGATACATGTTTTTGATCAAATGGTCGGCTTTTTCCAATCGGCCGATGGATCCGAGCGGCCCGTCCGCGGCGATGGCCTTGTCGAAAAGCGCGAGCGCCTCTTCCTTGGACGACAGCGTGCCGACCAGCGCCGCCGAGCGCGCGGCCAGCAGCCAGGCGGCTTGTGCGCGGCCGGGATCCGTGTCCGACGCGGCGAGCTTTTCAAGAACCAGTCGCGCCGGATTGTAATCCTTGGTTTCAAACAAATTTCTACCCAGCGTGAGGGCTGCCTCGGAGGCTGCGGGCTCCGCCGGGTGGTCTTGCACGATCATTTGGGCGAGGCGGATGGCCTCCACCGAATCCTTTGCCAAGTCCGCGATCCGCAACCGCGCCAGCGCGATCCTCGCGGCTGGCAGCGGGGTGCGCGTTTCGGTTTCCGCTTCCAGGATCTCCAGCTGGCTGCGGGCGAATGCGAGATCCGGAGGCGGGCTGGCCAGCGCGGCTTCGACCGCGGCGAGGCGTGCTTCCGCAGCCCGGGCGTGTTCGGGATGGCGGGCGAGAAACTCCTCGACCGCAGCCCGCGCTTCGGACGGGGGAGTGGTCGCGAGCGCGCGTTCGAGCATGAGATCGGCCCCGAGCTCCGCGTCCGCGGGGCTGCCGTCCTGTTGGATGAGGGTCACTCCTTTGAGGTCGCCGGAGCGCAGCCGGGCGATCCCGGCATTGAGGCGGGCGGTGCTTGCCTGGGAATCCGGCAGGGCGAGGGCTGCCTCGTCGAAGAGCTGGATCGCAAGTGCGGGATCCCCTTGAAGGTAGGCGGTGCGGGCTTCGAGAAACGCCGCCTCGCCGCGCAAAATCGGCGATTTCGCCGTTTCCCTGAGAATTTCGAGGATCGCGATGGCCCGGTCGATCTTGCCCGCGTCCAACAACCAGCGGGATGTCTGATAGAGCGTGCGCGGTGCCAGGAAATGATCGGGATTTTCCAGCCGCAACCGTGCCATCAACCGGAAAGCCTCCGCCCGCGCTTCCGGGGTGGCGATCCGATGAAGGCCAATGGCGCGGGTGAACATCGAGAAGGCGAGCAGGTCGTTGGGCTTGTGGATCGTCGGCCAGGCGGAGGTGGCCGCCGACTCGGCGTCAGGCGGGCTGGTGGCGATCGCGCCCAGGGCGGGGGATTCGGGCGGTGTGATCCATTGCGCAAGTTGCTCGAGAATCGGATCGATGGCGGCCGGCAGTTCTGGCAGCCACAGTTGCAGGCGTTTGAACATCGCTCCGAGCATCGGCGAATCCGGATGCTCCTGGATGAAATCCAGCAACGATTTGGAGGCCGCCTCCTGGTCGCCGACGGCCAGCAGCGCATCCGCCAGTCCGATCGCCGCCGCGTGATGGTGCCGGAGGGACTGGCCTTGGGGTTGGCCCAGCAATGCCTGAAACGCCGCGACCGCCTCCGAAAGGCGGCGCTCCGCGAGCAGCAGATGCGCTTCCAGAAATGCCGCCATCGGCCGATCCGCAGGAACCAACAAATCAATGGCGGGCATCGCCTCGCGGGCCTCGGCGGTCTGATGAAGATCGAGCAAGATTTCCACCATCAGCAGCTTGGCTTTGGTGAAAATTTCCGGGACGGTCTCTTTCCCCAGCGCCGCCAAGGTTTCCAACGCTTCCCTGGGCTTGGACAGAGAGAGCAGCAGGCTGGCTTGGGAAAACCCCGCCTCCGCGCGGTGGCGGGCTTCGGGGTTGTCCAGGACTTGGGAAAACATTTCCGCCGCTTCCGCGAATCGGCCCATACCCGCGAGTGCATGGCCTTTCCAAAACGGAACTTCCGGGAATTTCGCCAAAAACGACTGGTCGAGCAGCGTCAACGCCTCCGCCGCCTTGCCCCCCCGGATCAAGGATTCGGCGAGGTGGATCGCCATTTGCGGCTGGTCCTCGTCAGCCAACCCGGGGTCAGCCAGGCAATCCAAGAACCGCAATTCCGCCACTTCCCACAAGCCACTGGCGAGCGCCTCCTCGCCCCGCTCCCGCAGCGTGGCCACGCCCTCACCCGGCAGGGCGGTCTGCGAGGCGATCAGGAAAAAGGAAAGGAGCGGCCACAACTTCATGGGTCGCCGGGAATCTAGGAGGATGTCACCGGCAATGCCAGAAAAACCACGGCATCAGCCGCAGGTGCCGAACAGCCGGTCTCCCGCGTCGCCAAGCCCCGGAAGGATGAAGCCGCAATCGTTGAGGCAGCGGTCCAGCGCGGCGGTGTAAATCCCCACTTCCGGATAGGCCGTTTCGAGTGCCATCACGCCCTCCGGAGCGGCGACCAGGCAGGCAAACCGGATCGAATGCGCGCCCACCTCGCGCAAGCTGCGGATGGCTTCGATCGCGGAGCCGCCGGTGGCCAGCATCGGATCGAGGATGATGATGTCATGGTCGCCGAGCGACGGCGGATGCTTGAGATAATAAGGTTCCGGCATCAGCGTCCGCTCGTTGCGCGCCAACCCGATGTGCGCCACCGAAGCTTGGGGAATCAGGTCGAGAAAGCCATCGAGAAATCCCAAGCCCGCGCGCAAAACCGGCACCAGGATGATGCCTTTGGACAATTTCACTCCGGCGGTAATCTCCAGCGGGGTGGTGCAGGAAACGACGGTGGTGTGCAAATTCGCCGTGACTGCCGGCACCATCAACGAGGCGATTCGGCGCACCCGCTGACGGAATTCCGGCGATGGACACTCCGGGTTGCGCAGCCGTGTCAATTCTTCAGCGATCAGCGGGTGTTCGACGGTGTGGAGCATGTTATTCTTTGGAAGCAAGTAACTTACGCAAATCCGCGATCGGCAGTTGCAGGGTGTGGGCGGCTTCCTTGAGATCGCCGTCCGCACGTTCGAGGATTCGTTTTGAAATTTCCCGGCTGACCCAATCCAACAGCTCGGTATCGGTGGGGGCGGCGTTGATCAATTGATCGAGCGCGGCCGTGAAACCCGCGGGCGACTTGCGCGGCGAGGACGCCAACGGAATATCCGCTGGCAAAAGAATGCTCGAGGACGCGAGCGCGCAGGCGCGGGCAATCGTGTTTTCCAACTCGCGGACATTTCCCGGCCAGTGGTGCGCTTGCAAGGTGGCGATGGCCTCGGCCGAAATCCGGATGCGGGCCATCCCGTTTTTGCGGGTGATGCGCTGGAGGAAATATTCGGCCAGCAGCGGGATGTCCTCCAACCGCTCACGCAGCGCCGGAATCTTGATTTCCACCACGTTGAGCCGGTAATAAAGATCTTCGCGGAATCGCCCGGCGGCCACTTCTTCCACCAGATTCTTGTGGGTGGCGGCGACGATCCGCACATCGGTGGTGAGCGTTTCATTCGCCCCAACCCGGGAAAACGAGCCGTCCTGCAGCACCCGCAGCAGCTTCACTTGGATCGAAAGCGGCATGTCGCCAATTTCATCGAGGAACAGCGTGCCGCCATCCGCCTGCTCGAAGCGACCGGCACGCCGGGCGATCGCGCCGGTGAACGAACCTTTTTCGTGGCCGAACAATTCGCTTTCCAACAAATTCTCAGGAATCGCCCCGCAGTTGATGGTGATCATCTCCTTCTGCCGGCGCGGGCTGTATTCGTGCACCGCCTTGGCGACGAGCTCCTTGCCGGTGCCGCTTTCGCCGGCGATCAAAACCGGTGCGTCGGATCGGGCGACCCGGCCGACCAGCTTGAAAACTTCCTGGAGCGCGCGGGAAATGCCGATCATTTT
>JBIPND010000258.1:0-5269 GCA_044374015.1 Luteolibacter sp.
GCGTAGGCGAAGAGCGGGCGGCCGTCGGCGTCCTTGGTGTGGATTTCAAAGCGGTTCCACGGGCGGCTCGGGTCGCCATGGCGGCGGCTGAAACAGATCGGCAGGTATTCGCCGGCGAGACGGGAAAGTTGCGCATCACCGCGGTCGGCGGCGAGGGTGGTGAGCTCCTCGAGCGTGCAGGGGTCAGGCAGTGATGTTAGCCATTCCTGGTGTTTGAGCATGATCGCGGTGTTGCGGCTCTTGAGGAACGCGTGGAAATCCGCGCGCGGGAAATGATAGTTGTCATGCAGGGTGCCGCCGCGCATGCAGTTGAAGAGGACGTTGGCGAAATGATGGACGCTGGTCCGGCTGTCGGCGCTCTGTTGGATGGCTCCGGCACCGGCGATGCGTTTTTTCAGGGCCACCACGCTGGCGCTGCGGTCGGTTGCGATTTCCAGCTGAAGTTTTTCCGGGTTTTTGAGGTTTTCCCGCAGTTGGGAAACCTGGCTGTGATCCAGGCCGGTGTCGGCGATCACCGCCCATTCGTGGGATGCCCGTGGTTCAAGACTGAGATCCGCGGCGAGCAGGTGCGCGCCGAACACTCCGCGCGCTTCGGTTTCGGCGCGGACTTCCCCGCCCTGGCGAAAGGTGTGCAACTGCCGGTCTGATAGAAGCAGCGTCGCGGATTCCAGGCCGAGCGACCAGGCACAAGCCACCCGCAGCGATTCGCAGGGTTCGGCGCGGTCGGTGATGCCGGAATTGAGCGTGTAGATGCCCAGCCCGCAGCCGGGCACCGCCTCGTGGCGCATGTAGGCGGCGGCTAGATAACTGAAGCGGGAATACGTTTCCTGCGTGACTCCGGATGGCAGCAAATGATTCCAGCCGTCGAGCAGCCGGATGTCGCGGGGCCGGTCGGCGAGGTTTTCCAGATCACAGCTCCGGACCAGTCCGAAGCGCTCGCTGGCGGTGATTTCCCAGCGCAGTGCGAGTTCGAGTTTCTGATGGATTTCCTCGAAAATGACACTGGTCCCGGCGACGTGTTTGTAAAGGTTGCGGGTGATTCCCTGCGCTGGTGGATCGACCGACCAGGGCTCCCACGCGACGCCCTCGCAGGTGAGCAGGCTGAGCACGCCGCTGGCCTTTGGCTGGCCCAGGATCTTGTCCGCGGTCTGATAGGGAAAGATCGCGTGGTCGGGATCGACCCGTCCGGCGGTGAAGCCACCGTTGCTGCCGACGAACAGCCAGAAATCCGAATCGGAGACCACGCTCATCAGAAACGGCGGCATCCGGTCCACCTGGCGGATGCACAAATAGTGCTCGCCGCGATTCAGCACCGGCCCATCCCTAACAGGCCCGGGCGCGGCGGTGACGGCCCGGGCGAGGTCCAGGCGGGGTCTTGTTTCGGCCGGCGGGACGGCGGAACCCCTCAGCAGCGGCGCAGCTTGGCCAGAATCAAGAATGGTGGTGATGTCCATGGTCGGAGTGGGTTTCGGATCGCGCTTGGTGCATTTGATTTCTCCGGAGATTGGGTTTCTCACCTGAGAGGAAGGGAGCTTCCGGAGCGACCAAGCGGCAACTTGCGTCGTGGTGTGGATAATCCAGCCATGAGCCTCCGACAAGACAAAATTGCACAATTTTGCACAACATGGAAAGTCCGATTCCGGTGGAAAACTCGGGTTGCTTGTCGCCCATCCCCTGCTAGCCTGACACCGCGCAGGGTTGGCAATCGTTTGCCCGCGCCCTTCCGCATGATCGGCCTCGCTCTCAAAATGCTTTTCGGCGATACCGCCAAATATCTGATGCTGGTGGCGGGATTGTTTTTCGCGACCTTTCTCATCGTCCAACAGGCGTCGGTCTTCTGCGGGCTGATGCGCTGGACGACGGCCACTTTGAAAAACGTCGCCGCGCCGATTTTCGTGGTCGAGGAGCGTGTCGAGCAGATCAACGAAACCAACCCGATGCGCGACACCGACGTCGCGCGCGTCCGCTCGGTTTCCGCGGTGCGCTGGGCGATGCCGCTTTACTCAGGCATCCAGCGGGTGCGGTTGGGCAATGGCGCGTTCAAGACCGTGCAGCTCATCGGCATCGACGCGGCCTCCCTCGCCGGCGCACCCGGCCGGATGGTCGAGGGCAAGCTCGAGGACCTGCGTCTGCCTAACACCGTGGTCATCGACGAGCTGGCGGTGGAACGGCTTTCGTTAGACCGCGCGAACCCGATCGGGATCGACAGCATTTTCGAAATCAATGACGTCGAGGCGCGGGTCGTCGGCATCTGCCAGGCGATGCGCTCGTTCACCGGTGGGCCCTACATTTGGACGACCTATGAACGCGCGCTGCAATACACTCCGGCGTCGCGGAAGATGTTGTCCGCGGTGATCGCCGCGCCGATCGAAGGCATGAGCAGCGATGAGGCGGTTAGGGAAATTGAGAAACAAACCGGATTGCGCGCCTACGTGAACCGCGACTTCGGCGACAACCACAAGGATTTCAACACCTCGACCGTGTGGTGGTATGTGAAAAACACCGGCATCCCGATCTCGTTCGGCACCACCGTCGTGATTGGCTTCATCGTCGGGGTGGCGATCGCCTGTCAGACGTTTTACGCCTTCGTGCTCGATAATTTGAAACATCTCGGAGCCTTGAAAGCGATGGGAATGTCTAACTTCCGGCTGAGCGTGATGCTGATTTTCCAGGCGTGGACGGTCGGCATGATCGGCTTCGGGCTCGGGCTGTTAGCCACTTCGTTTTTCGCGCTCGGCGCCATCGAAAACGGCCAGCCGCCGTTCTACATGCCGTGGCAGATCCCGGTCGCCGCGTTCTGCGTGATCCAGGTGATCTGCATGCTTGCTGCGTTGTTAGGTATCATTCGTCTCAGTCTTTACGAACCCGCCATGGTCTTCCGTGCCTGATCCCACTCCATCATCCCACATCGTGGTCGATGTCCGCGCCGTCGAAAAAAGCTTCGGCGACGGCCCGGACAAGATCCACGTGCTCAAACAGGTGAACCTGCAAGCCCACACCGGCGAGATCCTGATGCTCGTCGGGCCGTCGGGTTGCGGCAAAACCACGCTGCTCAGCGCGATCGCCGGAACGATGCGGGCGGAAAGCGGCGAGATCCACGTCTTCGGCAACCCGCTGCACAAAATGTCCGGTGGCGCCCTCACCCGCTTCCGGGCGAAAAGCATCGGCTTCATTTTCCAACAGTTCAACCTGATCCCCACGCTCACCGTCGCGGAAAACGTCGGCATTCCGCTGTTGATCCAGGGCGTTTCCAGCGGCAAGGCGCTCAAGCGCTCGCGCGAGGTGCTGGAGCGCGTGGGGCTGGGCGAGCGCTGGAAAGAACGGCCCAACAAACTATCAGGCGGCCAGCAGCAGCGCGTCGCCATCGCCCGCGCGCTGGTGCACGAACCGCCGCTGGTGATTTGTGACGAACCGACCGCCGCGCTCGACGCGCAAAACGGCGAAATCGTGCTCGACCTCTTCCGCCAGGTTGCCCGCTCCGCCGAACGCGCGGTCATCATCGTCACCCACGACAACCGGATTTTCTCCTACGCCGACCGCATCGCCCGGATGGACGATGGCGAAATCGTCGAAGTCCGCGAACAAGCCCATCCACAGCCCCCACATTTCATCCACGAACACGCCCTTTGACCATCGAAGCACCTCCCAACGGACCGCGAGATTCATCCCGGCTTTCTTTCATTCATTCATTCATTCATTCATTCATTCTCTTCCGACCTTTAGACCTTTAGACCTTTAGACCTTTAGACCTTTAGACCTTTAGACCTTTAGACCTTTAGACTTCAAGACCCGCGACTCCCATCCCCATGAACTTCTTCTCAAAACTCCTCCGCTACGGCTCCATTCTCGCCGCGCTGTCCGGCGTGGTGATGATCGTCGCCGTCTCCCGCATGCAGGCGGAGCGCGAAATGCCGGCCGCCGGAGACCCGCCGATCATGCCGCCGCAAAAACCCTACCCGGACGCAGTCGCCGCCAGCGGGATTCTCGAAGCGCTGAGCGAGAACGTCGCCATCGGCGTCCCGCAGGCCGGCTTGGTCACCGAGGTTTTCGGCAGGGTCAGCGATGCGGTGAAAAAGGGCGACCCGCTTTTCAAACTCGATGACCGCGACCTGCTCGCCGAGCAACTTTCCACCCAGGCCGAGCGCGAGGTGGCGCAGGCGCAGATTGCTGTTAGCGAATCCCAACTGGCGAAAATCGAAGCCCAGCTCGCGCGCCTAACATCTGTTAGCGACAGCCGCGCGGTGAGCCGCGATGATCTGGAAAACCGCAGGCAGGACGTCGCCGTTTCCCAAGCCCAACTCGCCGCCGCCAAGGCCCAGTTGGCGGCCTCCGAGATGGCGTTGAAACGCCTCGCGCTGCTCATCGACCGCCTCACCGTCCGCTCGCCGCGCGACGGCCACATCATCCAGCTCAACATCCGCGCCGGCGAATACGCCGCCACCTCGCCGAAGTTACCCGCCATGATCATCGGCCAGACCGACAGCTTGCAGGTGCGCGCCGACATCGACGAGCAGAACGCCACCCGCATCCGCAAGGGACAACCCGCTTATGGTTATTTGAAAGGCGATCCCACCGTCACTTTCCCGCTCGAATTCGTGCGGATCGAGCCCTACGTGATCCCCAAGGTTTCCCTAACAGGCTCCAGCACCGAGCGGGTGGACACCCGCGTGTTGCAGGTGATTTACTCCTTGAATCGCCCCGAGGACCCGCCGCTTTATGTCGGCCAGCAGGTGGACGTGTTCATCGAAGCCCCCGCCCGCCCGCAATAAACCATGAAACCTCACCTGCTCCTGCTGCCGGCCGCAATCCTGCTAGGCTCCTGCACCCTGGGACCCGATTTCCAGATCCCCGGCGCGACGGGTGGGAAAGACTGGAAACAAGCCCAGGCCGCTTCCGGTGCCCGGCTGCCGGACGATTGGTGGCGGCTTTTCAACGACCGCGAGCTGACCCGCCTGGTGAACCGCGCACTGGCCGCCAACAACGACCTCGCCGCCGCCAAGTCCCGCGTCGATACCGCCCGCGCGCTGGTCGGCGTCGACCGCGCCCGCCTTTTTCCCACGCTCGGCCTGAATGGCTCCGCCGGAATCGCCCGCAGTTCGGCGGACGCGGTCGGCGGCAGCCTCCCGCCCGGGGTCTCCGTCGATTTGGAAAACCAACGCTACCGCGGCACCTTCGATCTCGCCTACGACCCGGATCTTTGGGGCCGCAACAAACGGCTCGTCGAGGCGTCGTCCGCACAGGCGGCCGCCGCCGAGGCGCTGCTAGATTC